>NZ_JARPVX010000095.1:0-12938 GCF_033947565.1 Lichenihabitans sp. Uapishka_5 | reverse complement strand
TCAGCACCCCGGAGACTACGCCACCTTGAATTCCAACCAACTCCGCGACGGCACCGAAAGGGGCTTGCGAGTGGCGCTCCCGGCATCAGGGCACCACATTGACCCTCGAGTTCAACAGCACATTTCCGATCTGATCAGTCGGGGAAGAGGGGGACAGGCGAAACTGCTTTAGCGTATTGACTTGCAGCGTTTGGCGAGTGCCGCAGTGCGCCATAAGCGGCCCTTGACAGCAAGCCCTGAAACAGACGCTCCTTGACGCGTAAAGGGACGGATGTGCGACGCGCAACGAAGATATTCGTCACGCAACCCGCTCTGATCGGCCTCGCCAGCCACCGAGAGAGTGTCGGCTTCAGAGTGTCGCCAAACTCGTCGAGCAAACAGTGTTGCGGAGTCGCGTGAGGCTGGTGACATGCTGGTGGCCACAACGGGGGTGCTGCATGTCCGGTTTGGAGTGCCACTGTGGTGGCTCCCGCCGTTCGTTCAGCAGGTGAGCAGCCGACCGAGGATACCGGGTCCGAGGATGGTAAAGCGCACGCCGCGGTTGCGGCCGAATGACGACGGCACGGTCTCCTTTTGCCGACGATTTTTGCCGCGCATCCTAGGCGGGCCCCCCCATGCTGGTGTGACGGCACTATCTCAGGCAGCGCGACGCCTACGTCGCGCCTCCCGCTGGCGACGTTGCAGGCGCGGCCGTCTGATCAAGGCCGTGGGCCGGAATCGATTGTCGATCTGATCGAGGGTGGATCGCGCTTCGTAGGCGTTTATGTCGAGGAGCATCTCGAAGAGCCGAGTTCCATCTTCGCGGGTCGTTGGTCCGAGCCGATGCAGTGTGATCGCTAGGTCAACGAGCTCGGAGGCGTGTGCGGCGGTGCCCGTCCGAATGTCTCCAAGATCGTTGTGCCATTTACCCACCAAGATCGTCGCCAACCGTGCCACGAGCGGAGCCTCGTGCGGCAAGAGTGATTGCAGCCGCTCCACGATGAAGGTGGCCCCGACAGTTGGTGCTTTGGCCGCGTTATCGGCGATCGCCTCAAGTAGAAGCGCGGTGCTTTCGTCCGGAATGAATTCATCGACGATGCGGAACAGATCGAAGATCGCCTTCCATTCCGAATCGCTGGCGCCTGGAATCAGACGCACAAGAAAGCCGGTGGCCGCTGGACGATGTGCCGCGTCACTCCACAAGTTGACTGCAGTGGTCGCGGCGCCGGCCTTCGCAAAAGTGTCGTTGCTCCTCTCAATCCCGTTGAGAGCCTTCTTCGGCCACTCCCGATCAGGGTGAAGAATGGCCAGGAGCGCGACGAGTTCGCCATAGCCTTGACGCGCGGACTTTCGGTCGGAGCTACACCAGCGGGGAAGCTCGCTCTCGACGAAGTCAGGCGCCCACCAATGGACGTGGCCGAACAAAACCGCGAGTTCGTGTGTGCCGACCAATGTTGGAAAGTGCCGAATGATGTCCGCGAGCAGATTAATCAACGGCGTCGGGTCAGCCGCTTCACCGGGGCGGAGATAGCGAAGCAGTGGAAGCAGATGTGCCCATGCTTTCGTCTCAAAGTTCTGCCGGAGGCAAGCCGCCAACAGGGCGCGCAAGGCGTTTTGGTCAGCGGTAACAAGATAGTGACGCACAAGAGCGTGTAGGACAGGAAATGGTCCGCCCGGCACCATCGAGAAGCCGCTGCCGTGGCCCCACAGCAAGCTGCGGCCCTCGGGATCGTCTTCTGGTCCTGGTTCGGCGTCGCTGCTGGATGTCAGCTCGTCATTTCCATCTTCGCCGTCGCCTTCGGCGCGGTCGCGACCGTTGAGCAACCAAGCTTGCATCTTTTCGATCATTGCAGCGGTGAGCTTGCCGTCGTTGCTCATGATAGTTTCCGTCGCCATCGCGACGGATTGTTGAAATTCTGAGCCGGTGAAGCCACGATCGGTCAAGGAGACGACCATCTGCTGGAGCCCCTCCGGATCAACCACGGAGGCCAATTCTGTCAAGGCGTTCCCAGCCGCTCTCTCGCCAAACTCGGGCTCGAACCGCGCTATGAGCCGCATCGCTCGGTCTGGATTCTCTTTCGCGAAATTGGCGAACTCACGAGAGAGTTGGATATTCCCTCCCTTGCGGTGGTATGTTGGATGATCCCAGCGCGTAGCGTCCGGTAGCGTCTCGAAGGCATTAATAATGTCGTCGTCGCTGGCGCGCCCCATTTGTGCCGCGCTCATGATCGACGATGGCGAATAGACTCCGCTGAACGTGACACCGAGGTGCCCGTCGCCGATCGCGCGCTCCTCCGTCCGGACGAGATCGGCGACTTCACGCGTTCTCTGATTAGAAGGAAGGGCGCGGAGGAGCCGCAAGCGCTGACTGCGCTGGATTTTATTCCACGACCTACGGCCTTCTGGGTGGTCGAGGTCCGCCGGAACATCTGGGCTGTAAGAGCGGACACTGGTTTCGTAAGCTGCGACCTGGTCGGCGCTCCAAAACGGAGCCGCGGAAGAAACCAAGGTCGTCGTCGTTCCGCTATGATCCTCAAGCCCGCCGAGCGACCAGCGGCGCGCGTCGGCCAGCAGATACGAATGGGCGTCAACCGCGAACGCCTCCGGAACGGTGCTGAGGACATGCGCAATCAGCCGGTGGGTCGGATGAAGCTCAGATTGTGCGGCCGTCGACATCCAGTCTCGGAACACGTCCGGAGAGGACGCCGCGAGCTGTTCGAGGGCGAGGCGCAGTGCCGAAGGCAGTGATGGTTCCGGAAGGTCAAGACCATTCTCCCCTTCGAAGCGAAAATTCGCCTCATACTCCAATGCATATAGCGGCCGATCCCGCGTCTCGCCTTGGACCTCCCGAAGTATCGAAAGCGCTTCGACGAACCATGGCCAGAGTGTCTTTACGGTGTCAGCAGGCGCGCGCTCGGCCAGCGCGCGGAGCATGTCCCATTCGTTTGACGTCTCAAGTAGGTTCTTGATTGGGCGACGAGGATCGTTGCTCACCCGCCATACCGCTGCGCCCGTAATATCGCTGTCGTCGGGAACGGCCTTGGCCGCGAGAGTTTTGGCCTCGTCAGCCGCCGCGCGTAAGCTACGGTCGAGCGCGGCGCGGATCAACAAGAGCGCCATTCGCGGCTGATCCACGCCGAGTGTCCCGGCGAAGTGATCAAGATACATCGGCGCGACCTGGGACCGATTGAGAATCGTCACGCCCATCTCGAGCATCGTCTCGGTCCATGTCGGCGCCTGTTGAAGAACGGACCAAGCGCGATAGTCATCCTCCTGCCTCGGCAGCCAATGCTCCGAAATCAGAGCTGCGACGCCATTCGTCGCAAATTCGACAGCAGCGGATAGGACTTGGGACACCCAATCCCTCGCGGGGCCTTCGCTTGCCATTGCTTGGGCAATCGCACTGTTTCGAAGGCGCTCAAACCAGCCAGGGCTGCCCGCAATCGCGCGGAGCACGAGCGCTCGCTCATCACCCCGCTGGAACGCGGACACGATCAAGGCCTCTTCGAGGTCGGTCGGTTCCCGTTGCTGGCCGAGAAACTCGATCTGAAGAAGTCGCAGATGCCGCCTTAAACCCTGGGCGCGCCAGAGAATGCCAATCTCCTCTTCGTAACTGGACAGGTTTGCGCCGCGGAGGTACGTGAGGGCCGCCCATACCTTCGGTCGACAAAAGATCGATGCTTGGCGCTCCAACACAAACGACGCCAGCCGGCCTGTTTCCTTGGCGAATGCACGTGCGAGCGCGTAATCGAACACTGTCTGGTGCGCGAAGCCCACGCTCGATCCCGCCGCATTTGGAGTTAAAACGCCAGCGGCCACTAGCCAATCAACTTCCGGTTTTACGTCGTCGAGGCGCGCCCTGGGAAGCCAGAGGCTCTCCTCCTCCGCCATTCGATCCGCCAGGTCGATCGCGGTCTTGGAGCGTTTCGCACCATCAGCGCCAGCTAGGACGCGCTCGTCCCACAACCTATCAAGCATCGACTGATAGCTCAGCAGCGGCTCCGATCGCACCTTCTCATCAAGTTGAAGATAGATTGCGAGGGCCTGCGGCGACCGGAGCACTTCCTGCGCGTCGGTCGGCCACCCAGCGGCCGCAATCTTTTTGCTCTCGAGCAATTCGAGCACTTGGCTCCAGCCCGGCAATTGGAGTTGGAGGCTTTCGGCCGAAATTGCCCGAAGGCGCACATCATGTTCATATTCAAATCGTCTGGCTGACAGAACGATATGAATATTGTCGGTCTTCCCGAGACGTCGCACGAGATTGAGAAGAGCGCTCAAGCGCCCGGTGCGGAGGTCCAAATATCCGGCCAGTGCGTCGAGCTGGTCGATGAGAAGGAACGTCGGACGGAGCGCTGCCAAGCGAGCCAAAAGCGTCGAGGGTCGATCGGACAACCCAAGCCCATCCTTCAAATCGGCCTCGTTGTTCACGCTCGTGTCGAGCAGGTCCGCCTTGATCGCGAGGACCGGGTGGCCGGCATCGACGAGACGCTTGCCCAGCATTGCGAGGAGGGCCGACTTTCCGGAGCCAGGTTCGCCTATGACCGCTGTCACCGTCTGTTCGCGATCGGCGGACAGTGCGAGAAGCTGATCAAGCTCAGGACGCGCGAATTGCTCGCCGTCCGGCAACGTGTCGGGCCAATTCAGCAGATCATGAGAAGCAAGCCGTAACTCGTCGGCAACCTCACTCAGCTCTTCGAGGCTGTGCTCAGGCACAAGTCCGAATAGGTGCAGGTCGAAGCGAGCCTTAAGTTCATCCCGCAGCTTGGTTTGACCGACGGCCTCTAACGCGGCCGATGGGTCTCTCACGATCAGCCGAAGCGAGCCTTCTTCGATTCCGTCGACCGTAATGCCAGGCTCACCGGTAAGTTCGCGAAGCAGAGCCTCGATCGCCGCGATCCTTTCAGCCGAGACCATCCCGATTTCGGCGTCAATATTGAGGACGTATCGGGCACCGGAACCGCCCGTTCGAGGAGCGGGCGCCTCGGGGACTACAACGCCTGCTGGCCCATGGTCGATCGTGGCTGTCACCGGCAGCGCGGGGTAACGCGCGGTCCACCAACTGATCAGCTCGAATGCAAACGCTGCAGCGTGAGCGGCGGCGACCGGCTGCCTGATCTTATCGGTCTCGGCATCCTTGTGCTCCGCCATGTCGGAAACGCCGCGAACGACGATCGCCGGCGTGTCCTCTCGCGAAGCCGCAAAAAGCGAGCCGTAGCCTTCCATCTCGACGATGCAAGCATCGCCGTAATTGGCCGCGATCAGTGCTTCGAGTTCGCTCGATTTGCTTGCAGAGACTGCCTCGGTCGAAATCGCTGGCGCAACCTCTGCGATGGGAGGAAAGCCGCACGGATATTCCGCAATGATCGGCAGCTTACGATCTGCGAGATCCCTGATCCGTTCAGTCCATTTTTTGTCGCGACGCACCTTGCGCGCAATCTCCAACAACCGACTGTGCGCGTGATATTCGCGAGGGCGAGCCGAGAAGCCCTTCTCGTCATACTTTCCCGCTATACGGGCTATAGACAATGCTGGCGGCTACGACGCTTCCGATCGGAACATCTTTCTTCCGAGAGCCAGCAACCCCAAGGAATATCTGAAGATCAGGCTCAAGCAGGATGTGAGCGTTAGTGACCGCATTCTGCGCAGCATGGTTGCCGGCACCCGTCTCGACCAAAACGACCAGCCATTCCTGGCCGCCCTCTCGGAATATGCCGCACTCATAAAACGTCCCGTCCCGTCCGACGACCGACCTTACGTCGACAAGGTGCGCTAAGACCGCCTGCAGTTCGAGATCGAGCGCCGTCAGCACGAGGGCGGTTCGCCATCCCCGCGTTTTCGCCTCCGATAAGAGCTCGTTGGTCCCCTGCAGCGCCATTCGCCTAGGATAAGGAGCCGTTGCGGGGATTGCATCCCTTAAACGTCCGCGCGCTTCGCCAACCAGAGCTTGGGGTCCGCCCCCCGCCTGAGATCGTCGCTACGTTTGCATGTATTGCCCAAAAGCGGACGTGCTGAAGGTCCGCGATGGGTCAGGTCACGACACTAAGCAACGTTTGAACAGGTCGATCGTATCGGGGGGAAAAGGTGAGGCAAGCGAGCGTTTTACTTTTAAATCCCCAGAAGATGCCCAGTTGAACGGCCACGAAGGCCGGTCGGCTTTGAACCGCGGGATTGCGGAGGCCTTTTTATGGCCGAGAATACGAAGCCTTCTGTCAACAGATCGAAGCCCACCGATGTCATGATCGCCAGCCTATGGCGGCGATGGCAGGCCCTCGAGGCGTCCCGGCGGGACGGTCGCATGGGTGCAGCAGGTGCCGGGCTTGACCACAAGCTGTGTGCCCTTGCCCTGACGATCGCCTCCATCCCGGCCTCGACCTGGGGTGACCTCATGCCGAAGGTCATGATCGCAGCCTTTCTGCGGGAGGACCCAGGCAGCGCGCCGTCGTACCAGGCCCCCATGCTCGAGGTGGCGATCGCCCGCGACACCGCCCGCCTGCAAAGCCACTCGGACGGTCCGTCGCTGCACTGAACGCAGACCTGCTTCCGCAATCTCTATTTGCGGGAGCCGATCGCCTGGCAGCACCGCCGGAAGCCGCATGCGCTCCGGGCTTTTCATCCACGACGTCTCGCCGACCTGCATCCCTGACATCCGGAAATCTACACCATGCCGACAGCAATCGACACCCCACCAGATCCCGTCAACATGGCGCATTCGCCGGACGGGCGCGACCGCGCCAGATCCATGGCCGCGCCATCACCACCGTCGAATGAGAAGGGCAGTGCGTTGCTTCGCGCCTCGACCATGCTGCCGGTCGACGCCGGAGCGGAGCGGATCGCAGCCGATGCGGCTCAGGATGACACTGCAGCCACGTGGATCCCGCTGCGGGATCTCGATTTCGAAGTCGATGACGTCGATCAGTCGCAAGCCGCGGAAGAATCCGGCCATAACCTGATGGATCGGGCTGTGATCAACCGGGAGATCGCCGCGAGCGGAGCCGAGGACGGGTTCGATCACCTGTCATCAGGCGAAGAGCAACGCATCCGGTTCTTGCAGCACACGGCCCGAAGCCCTCTGTTCCGGCGCAGTCTGATCGGCACGGACGACATGCTGGACAGACTTCGGGCGCTCGATGCCGCAGCCCCGAACTTCCAGGCCGTGACACGGCTTGTGCAGAACGCGGTCACGCTATCGAAGGTCGGTGTAGCTCCCATCCGCCTGCCACCTATGCTGATGGTCGGGGCGCCCGGAACCGGCAAGACGCGCTATGCCCACGCGCTCGCCGCGGCGATCGGCACGGTCAGCACGGAGATCACCGGTACCAGCCTGTCGGATGCGGCCTCGTTGACCGGCTACGGTCCTGCCTGGCGTTCGGCCGGGCCGGGTCGGATCGCCAAAGCGCTGATCGCCACCACCACGACCGCGCCGCTCATCATCATCGACGAATGCGAGAAGGTGCGTGACTACGAGCGCAAGGAAGGTCCGCTCGACGTGCTGCTGCCGCTGCTCGAGGCGCATACGGCCGCGCGGTTCGTCGATGACTACGTGCGGGTGCCGATGCGCGCCGATCAAGCCCTTTGGCTGTTCGCCTGCAACAGCACCGACGGGCTTTCGCCACCGGTTCTCAACCGGGTCGTGACCCTACGGATTCCCGATCTCGACCCGAGCGCCCGCGATGCCGTGCTGGACACGATGATGGCCGAGGCAAGCCGAGCGGCCGGCGTTAAGACGCGGTTCGCCGATGCCGCGGCGCGGGCGGGTTTCGCCGCCTTGGGCCTGCGCAGGGCACGATTGGCAATGGCGATCGCCATCGCTAGCGCGGTCGCGGCTGGGCGACGCTTCATCTCCGAGGCGGACGCTAAGGCCGCGGCGGCGCTGCTCGGCGAAGGGGAGCGGGCAAGCCGCATGGGCTTCATCGACACGCACGGCGATGCAGCAGGACTGAATAGGTGAGGGTGATCGGGATCGAGAGAATGCGGGCGAGACGTCGCCAGCCCCAGGTGAAATCAGACACGCAACAAACAGAAAGACTATATCATGAATAACGCCATCACGACAGAACTGACGCCGCCTGTTTCCGCCGCCCTGACCGGCTGGCTCGCCCTCACGAACCATGAGCGTCGAACCCTGCAGGCCGCGATGGCGGCGCTGCAGAGCCTCGGCCAATCCTCGGCTCTCGCGAGCCAGCCTGCCTTCAACGCCGTGCCGTCGGCACCGGCCACCACCCTCAGCATCGACACCCTGCCTGCCGTCGACCTCGAGCTCTTCCGCTCGGAGGCTTACCGGGCTCTCGGCCAGGGCGAGACCATCGCTTTCTATATCGCGGGTTGTCGCGGGCTGCTCGGGCTCTCGCAGCCGCTCGGCATCCCGATCTACAAGGCGGGGTTCAGCCGCGGCCTAACGATCGAGACGCGCCTCGCCCACCTTCGCCAGAGCGCCTATGCGGGTGTCTGGAAAAGCGGCGCGGAGCACAAGGTCGAGGCTGGCTTCGACAGCTGGGAGGCGACGGTCCTGCGGCTCGAGCACCCGCGACCGGCGGGCAGCCCCGTTCGAAGTCTGCCGCAAGCACTGGCGATCACGTTGCCGGCCGGCGTCGATCCGCTCGACATCGACCGGGTGCTGATGCAGGCGCTCGCTCCGCGAAGCCTCCAGCATTTCGTCACCGGCGATGCGGGTCAGGCTCATTGCGGCGCTTGCGCTGTCGATCCGGCTCGCTTGCGGCGCTTTACGGCACGCGACACGAAACGCGGGCGGAAGTTTCCGGAAAGCAAGGAGCTCTTCCGTCTGGCTCCACGCCAGGACACGGAAGCGCTGGCTCAACTGATCGAGGCCGTGGTGGCCGACGCCGCTTCGACCCTGCTGCGACGCTGACGATGAGCGCGATCAAACAGCCAGGAGTCGTTGGATCATCGCCGAGCGATCTTTCATCCGGCAACACGCGCTCCGTATCTCACCATGCGGTATTGCGGCCGGATCGAGAGCTCGACATCGGCCATGACGATGCGCCTCGGATGACGCTGCGAGCCTTGCTCGACCTCGCGGGACGGCTGCTCCGCGGTTTGCCCGAAACGCTGTGGGTGGAAGCCAGCATCATCGCCTGCAAGGCAGGCCGATCGGGCCATGCGCTCGAGCTCGTCGAAGCCGGGGCCGCGCCCGGCCAGGGCGGCGCCCTCCGGGTGTTCCTGTCGCGCCAGCTCCTGGCCCGCATGGGCGCGCAGCTCGGCGGCCCGATCGATCCCGAGCACCTCGTCGGCACCACGACGACGCTGAAGATCGGGCCGCACTGGGATGCGCGCTACCATCTCGGCGGCCGGGTTCTCGACCTCGGGCGGGAGGCGACGCTGTCGCTTTCCCGGCACCGGGTCGAGCTCCTCCGGCAGGCGCTACGCCACGAAGGGCTCTACGATCGGCAACGCCGGTTGCCATCCCCGCCGGATGTGACGCGCGTCGTCGTCATCCACCCCGTCGGCGCCGCGGGCCACGCCGATGTCGCCGGCGAGCTAAGCCGCTGGGCGCAGGCGGGCTTGATGGTCGTGCGCTGCCACGCGAGCGCCTTCGAGGGCGAGGCCGCGCCGCGCGCCATCGCCGCCGCGTTGCGCGATGCCGTGATGCCCCTCGCGGGGAGCATTCCGGATGTGGTGCTGATGGTCCGGGGTGGCGGCGCGCGATCCGGTCTCGAGACGCTCGATCATGAGGTCATCGCACGCGCCATCGCGCTGTGTCCGGTTCCTGTGATCGCCGGTCTCGGCCATGCGATCGATCGGGCCCTCGTTGACGAGATAGTATGGCGAAGCTGCGACACGCCGTCGAAAGCCGTGACCCTGGTCGCGGCGATCATACGCGCGCCGGCAACACGCATGCGCCAGCATGGGACGGCTATCGCCAACCTTGCCCGAGAGCAGGTGGACTTCGCGGCGCTGGACCTCGCAACCTGCCACGCCGACGTCGGCATCCTTGGGCAGCGAGCCCTGTCCCTGGCTGACACGACCCTCGCCGCAACTGCAACCGATCTGCGCGTCGTCGCGGCGTCGACACGAGCACGGTGTTGTGCCCTGGCGATCGAGGCACAGACCCTGCTCGCGGGCATCGCAGCCAACGCGACGGCTCGGCTCACCGCAGCAACGCAGGCGAGCGCGGATCAGCATGCCATCGTCACCGGCGCCGTCTCGCATCGACTTGCGACGGCGGACGATGGCGCGCGGGCTTGCGCCGGTGTCGTGCAGGCAGCCGCAGCTTGTGTCGATCGCGCTGCGATGACGCTGGCTCACCTGCATGACGCCAACGCGACGGCCGTACGCACAGTGCTCGACAGCGCGTCCGATGCCCTGGTGGCCACCGAGGCGATCGTCTCCGCTTCGAGCCTCGAAACGCAACTCGCCCGAGGCTTCGTCGTCGTCACCGACCGGAACGGCACGATGCTCAACACCGTCGCGGCGCTCCATGGCGCCGACACCATCACGCTCCTCGTCGCCGACGGCGATGTGGACGCCACCGTTCAACACCATTGACCTTGTCAGAGCAGAAAGACCGCCACGCTATGCCAACACCCCATTCAACCACCAATCTTCCTGCCACGGCCACCTATGCCGAGGCCTATGCCAAGCTCGCAGCCATCGCGGCCAAGTTGAAAGCACCTGTTGCAGCGACCTCGATCGACACGCTGGCGCAGGACGTGCGCGACGCGCGGGCGGCCCACGCGATCTGCAAAAGCCGCTTGGCGGCAATCCGGGGGGAAATCGAGAACGAAGATCTCGAAACGATCTGACCCTCGATACGGTCCATGGTGCCGACACGCGACAGACGTACAGGCAGCATGACCTTTCAGGATCGGGAACCCTCCCGCCATGGTGTCAGGCCGAGCAAACGATCAAGGTTCAGGTCTCTGAACGTCATCTTCTGGATCTCGTCATCCAGTTTGGAGAGGTCGTGCAACGACCCGTCGACACGACCATAGCCTGACGTGACGTCGTTCTGCGCATGACCGAGAAGCTCTTTCATGACGCTGGCATCACATCGCAATCGGCGTAGCTCAGCGACTGCGCTATGCCGAAAGGAATGAAACGTCAGAGCCCTGTCTTTCAAACCGATCTTGGTCAGCCACCGGCCCCACCATCGTGAGAAGTTCTTGGTGTACCGCCCGCGGTATTCATCGAGATGTGGGAACAAGCGCGATGCTCCACTGGCTTTGACGAAGGCAACATAGTCCAGGAACCCAAGGCCGAGCAGCGTCGCGTGCAGAGGGATCCGGCGACGCGCTGCAGCGCTCTTCAACGACTTGCCCACATCATTGTCCCGTTCGTCACCTTCATCCGAAAGGGTCGTCACTTCGAGGTAGTGGATGCCGTGCTTCTTCCGGATGTCGCCGACCGATGCCTGTCCGAGTTCTTCGAGCCGAGCCCCAGTGAACAAGCTCAAGAGCGGGAGCCACCATGCGGCCCAGGCTCCGCCAGCAGCCGGGATGCGCGGAGGTGCGCCGTAGACGGCCGTGCGGAAGATCCGTTCCATTTCTTCATTAGTGTAGGGTCGACGGACCTGCTTATCACTCGCCTTTACGGGTAGTTGCAGGCCCTGGACCGGATTCAGGCGGATATGCTCGTCGGCGCGCGCCTGCTCGAGCAGCGTGCTCAATGCTCCCAGGGCCTTGTGGTTGATCGTTCCTCGGCTGAGCCGCCGCTCCTCAGGGTTCGCCTCCGCCCAGGCGGACAGTTCCGCGACAGACCCCTTGGCCAACCGCATCGGCGCGTTGCGGGGGCAACCCAGCAAGGCGTCGCGGAAGGCACGCACTTGCGCGCCTGTAATCTGATCGACCGGGAGATCGCCATGCATGCCGGTGAACAGCCGCACATAGCGTGCATTATCGCCGATCTGCTTTTCCTGCGGGCGCACGATGGTGATCCAGCGGGTCTGCATGGCGGATAACGTGGGAATCTGCGCCGCGGTGGCCAGCGTCGCCTGGACGATCGCTGGTCGCTCGATCGTCTCAACCGGCACACCCTCGCAGCGCTTCTTCACGTCATTGAGGGCGCGGAGCTTGGCGCGCGTAATCGCCAGTGCGATCGCGCGTCGGTCGACATGGTCGAGCGGCAGTTCGAGGCCGTTTTCCTTCAGGCGCTCATCTACCTCGCTCGGGATCTCAGCGATGCGGATCCCCAAAGCAAGCGCCTCGACCTGTTCGGGAGCAAGCCGGTCGCCGTGCTTCAACGTTTCGAGCAGTTGCTTCGAGGTGGCGGCATCGAGTTCGGAGACGGAGATCCGCATGTCGATTGCGGCCGTGGTACGCCGTCGGACCCGGCCGGCATGCATGGACCGCTCGATGGCCTGCGCTGCATGCTCGGCAATCCTGACGCCATCGGGCGCGGCAGGCTGGTTCCTGCGTGCCAGATCCAGGATGATACCCGCCATCGGCGTCATGAACCCCCGCTCGATCTCACCGCGATCGTCGGTCGCCAACACGTCATGGTAGGCCTGACCGGCCACGGCACGGATCAGCGCAGGGTCGAGACGGGGCACGTCCACCGGGACGTTGCATGGACCAGGACTGCGCATCTGCAGCTCTGCCAGTTGGACCAAGGCCTCGACCTGTGGATGCAAGGCAGCCCATCGTTTTCTCGCCGTCGGTTGGTCACCGGTTCCAAGCGAAACACGGATGGTGCCTTCACCCATGAGGACTCGTTTGCATGCGGCCCAGGGCAGCGTCAGCTCACCCGCGACAAGGCCGCCCAAACGCGCCGGAAGCTTGCGATGGTAGATGAACTGACCCGCGTCGGTACGACTGAC
This sequence comes from Lichenihabitans sp. Uapishka_5, assembly GCF_033947565.1. NCBI lineage: Bacteria > Pseudomonadati > Pseudomonadota > Alphaproteobacteria > Hyphomicrobiales > Lichenihabitantaceae > Lichenihabitans > Lichenihabitans sp. Uapishka_5. The sequence continues at coordinate 187 of NZ_JARPVX010000095.1, read as the reverse complement.
GAGGAACGGAAATCCGGTGCTGCTTGCTCGTCCCAAGGCGTGGCTCTTCCGGTGCGATTCTTACCAGGATTCTTACCAGAATTAGTCCCAACAATCTGGGAATCTGGCAGAAGCTGTGATGATCGCTAGCGGAAACAGCGCCTTAGCGCAAAAATGGAGCGGGCGAAGGGAATCGAACCCTCGTATT
>NZ_JARPVX010000094.1:10816-13550 GCF_033947565.1 Lichenihabitans sp. Uapishka_5 | reverse complement strand
GCGCCACATCGGCCGCAAGCCCGTCGAAGCCGCGGCGCATGTCGACCGGCTTGCACGCGAGATACACCTTCAGCCCCGGGGCGATCGTCAGCATCAGAGACCGACCAAGCTCGACAGGATGCCCCGCAACGCCTCGGGATCGATGTCGCTGTCGAGCGACAACCGGACGCCGTTCGGGAGTGCGATCTCCATCGCCCCCTGCGGGCGGCCTCGACCAGGCTGCCGCGCCAGCGACGCCGGGCGCCTGGTCTTCTTGTGCGGCAGCGGCAACAGGGTCGGAGCCGGTATGGGTGGGGCGACGATCTCCACCGGAACGAACACCGGCACCGGGCCAGCTACCGTGCCTTGCTTCGTAAGGCGGGAACCCCGACGCCGATCAAGCAAGCCCTGGCGCGAGCGGCTGATCCACTTGAACAGGAGATTGGTGTTGACCCCATGCTGAAGGGCGACCGCCGCAACCGACGCGTTTGGCGCCGTCGCCTCGGCGACAAGGCGTCGTCGCTCCTCAGCAGGCCAAACGCGTCGCTTCCCGCTGCTCGCTTCCATCAGGTGTCCACCTCGACGTTAGGTGGACACCTATCCCAGACCAAGCCGAAACCCGGTAGGCGGCCGTCCGGTCACGCTTACGGTTCTCGTCGAGCGCTACGGGGATACGCCGCATGGTGCCGATCTCCTTGAGCGCCAGCACCACGAGGGCGAGGTCGTCACTGACGAGCGCGCTGCGATCACCACTGCAGCGTCAACACGGCTTCCCACCATGCTTGCCAACAAGGTACTTCACAACGGCAACCATGTCCTCCACTTGGCCCGTGCCCCTCAGATCGAGATAGAGGAGTGGTTTGTTCTTCCGCAGCGGCATCAGAAAAGTCCACCGATACGTAGAACTAAGGCGCGGCAAGGGCACGTCTGTTTTCATCCTCAAGGTAATGCCAGGAGTAGGCCCTAGTTTGCGAGCCGTATATACGAAGTATCCCTCGCATGCTGACCAAGGGATGAAGTCGAGGCTGATCCGGGAGTCTTGGAACCCTATGGCCTCGATGAGAACCGTTCCCGGCCCAAGCCTATAGCGCGAGATGGTTGTCACGAGCATGAGGACGGCGATAACAAGCAGGCCCGCTCCGCCAATGTGTTGACCTTTATGCGTCTGTAGCTGGGCGAGGTTGACGAAACCTGCATAGGCTAGAAGAAAGGCAAACGGGAAATATCGCCAATCAGCGCCCGGTCCATGAATAACAATGGGCAGAGAAACGCGTTTCAGTTTGCGATAGTCTTTCGACAAGATGTTCTGGCTGACGCGGATTTCAGCGAATTGGGTCTCCTGCCTTTCAATGCCCACCTCCTCCATCGCCTCCGCCGTCTCCTCCGTCTCCTCCGTCACCACCATGGCCACCTCCATCTCCATGGTCACCGAAACCACCATGATGCCCAGATCCACCATGGTGACCATCAAGATAAGGCCAGGTGTCGCCGCTCCCGGCATCCCCGCCACCTGGTTCGGATTTGTCCTGCGAACCCTTTTGTCGGCCAGTCCATTCTGGTGGATCGTCCCGCTGTCGGATCATCCAAACGACGGGCGCGACAATGGCAATGGCAATGGCGAAGATTACTGCGAGCGCATCCACCATGTTGGCCTCCTCGGCCATGCTGCTACTCGAATCTAACGGGGCATAGCTCCGCTTCCAATGCCAGTCGCTTTCCGGCGACTTCTTTGCCGCTGCTGCCGTTGGATTCTTATGTGGATATGGGCTGGCGTCGCTGCACTGCTCCTCTGAGCCTTGCCAAGGCTGCGTCCAATGGGGTTTCGCCGGCTGGTATGCCGCGCCGACTAGGCGCGTCCGTAGAGAAAGAACCTTGGTTTTTGGTTCCTGACGGATCTTCGGACTTAGAACGTAGGCGAACTGCGCATGTCCCATTTTCCTGCGCCATTTGAGAGCTTGGAACGGCCTCGGGCATGTCGGTGAAGCGGTAGCCGTTTGAGGTGCGCAGCACCCGCCAGCGCCAGCCGGCGGGTGCTGGCATCTTCACGCGCCGCAGGCGGTTCACCCATGTGAGGATGCCGGCGCCTTCCAGAGCCTTGATGGCGAGCGCCACGGTCGACCGGGCGCACCCTGCCCGGCCGGCGATCGTCTCATAGGATGGGAAGCACAGACCCGTGCGGGCGTTATGGAAGGCCCATAGCAGTGCTTCCAGCACGGCATAGGCCTTGGCCGTCACGGGGCCGTAGTGCCGCCCCGGCGCGTCCCGGCGCAGCTTGGCGCGGGCCAGCACCATGATGCGGGCCTTGGCGTTCCTGTCGAGCGGCACAGGTCGGCCGTCACCGAACAGGCGCTCCCGCCCGCGGCGTATCCTCTTAAGCATCGTTCAGCCCCACGTCGGGCTGCGGTCGGCGCGGCAAAACAATCCCGATCACGGAAACGGCAATTTCCGCGTTGACTCCCTACCGGGAGCCGTGAGACCTTCGCGATGTTGAGGCGACGAAAGTCCCTATCGATTTCAAAGAGCCTGGGCCGGCAAGCCTGGGCTCTTTCTCGTTTCAGCGTCCTATTGCAGCTTCAGCTTCTCTCCATCGTTGCGACGCCCGCGCGAATCCGCGATGCGCCGAACCGGGCAATGGGATGGGCGCGGGCGCGGGATGTCAAACGGGCACTCTGACCAGCCCGCATTATCTTGCTACTGTCTTGCCACAATCATGCTGCGAGCATGATGTTAGGTGGCCGCATGCTGGCCGCGAGGT
>NZ_JARPVX010000094.1:10463-10806 GCF_033947565.1 Lichenihabitans sp. Uapishka_5 | reverse complement strand
CGGGCAGCCTCGTAGGCGTCGAGGGCGCGCTCGAGGATCTCGACCAGCTTGAGCCCGTCGCGCTCGGCGATGTCGCGAAGCTTGTCGTCGATATCCTGGCTTACGCGGGTGGCGAAAGCGATTGTCCGATGCGTCTTCCGCATAGTGCGGCCGTCACGGCGTGCGCGAGGCGCTTCGGGCTGGCGCTCGACCGGGTGAAGCGCCGCCGCGGGTTGGCTGGCCCGTGGCTCGGGTGCTGGGGCGACCTCGGGAGCCGATAGGTTCGGGCTGGCCTCGTCGGCCGGCGGCGGGACGCCGAGCGAGCTGCGGCGCATCTTCGATAAGTCAGCCATCCGCCGTCACC
>NZ_JARPVX010000094.1:4999-10373 GCF_033947565.1 Lichenihabitans sp. Uapishka_5 | reverse complement strand
GGGCGCGGCCGTTGAGCTGGGCGTTCCGCGTCTCGGTCACGGCATGGCCGAGGTTCTGTGCCTGACGGTAGGCGGGGCGCTCCACAAGGCAGCCGGCAAGCACGGCATATCCTGCCTGCTCGAGGTAGGACCGCGCGTCGGTCTCCTCCGCATCCGTTCCGATCCTATTGAGCGCAAAGGCGAGCCGGCCGAGCGGAATGCCGGCCTTCACCAGCGCGTGAAACTCGCGGACGGCCGGTCGGAGGTCGTCGAGCGACGCGCCGCTCGGCTGCACCACGAGGTTGGCAGTTTTAGCGATCTCCAGGGTGCCTTGGCTGGTGCGCGCCGGGCCGTCGATGATGAGGAGGTCAAATCCCGACGCCGCAGCGAGCGCCTGGGCTGCGGTCGCGAAGGCCTCGACCGAAACCACGGGCTGGATGCCGGCATGGAGCCGGGCTCGGTGCCAATCGACGGATGTGCCTTGTTGGGTGTCCAGGTCGGCCACCTTCACGCTCAACCCGCCGAATGCGGCTTCACGGGCGAGGGCTCGAGCCAGCGTGCTCTTACCCACGCCGCCCTTCTGCGAGACGAAAGCGACGATCGACGACATGGGCCTCCCATCGTGCTTCAAGCTTGCCGCAAGCTGAAATGGCTGCGATCCGGCTGCGAGATAGCGGCAAGACGGCGCCTTGCTGCATGCTCGCGGCTATGCCAGAACATGAAACGCAAGACAAGTGTGCTTATCTTGCATTGGTGTGAGGACGGGGCATGAGCGCAATTGTCGTAGCGACCTGTGACGAAGCGTCGAACGCATGGCACCAGAACATGGACTGGCTTCGCCGTCTTAGTGACCTCGGAGGCAACTTCCAGCCGAAGGGCGGGCAGCGAAATTCAGTTGTGCATCCCGCCAGAAAGCTGGTGCTCCGTTTTCCTACTCGGAAACAGGCTCGCAGCTACATTGAGCGTGTGAACCAGCTGCCAATCAGCGTGGGCGCTCGAACCACAATGATCACGGCGCAACTTCAGCGTTTTCGATTGCGGTTGGCAGAGAGGGACCGGCGAGAGGCCGGACTGTGAGCGTACCCGTCGTCGTTCCGCACCCCAATTTACCGGCCCGCGTCGAAGCTGAAACCGATCGGCAGCTCGTAGAGACGTGGGTCGCCCGGCACGAAAGCCGCCACACCCAGCGCAACTACCGGCGCCAAGCCGAGCGGTTCCTTGCCGGAGCCGGCCGACCCTTGCGCGAGGTCCGCGTCAGCGACGTGCAAGCGTTCCTGGCGGGCCTGGACGGGCAGGCGAGCGCCACACGGGCCAATGCAGCATCAGCCATCAAGTCGCTGCTCTCGTTCGCATACGATCTCGGCTATGCGCCATTCAACGCCGGCAAGGCCGTGAAGGCGCCGAGCGTCAAGAACACGCTGGCCGAACGCATCATGCCCGAGGCCGACGCCCTGCTGCTGATCCGCATGGAGCTGAACACCCGCAACCGGGCGCTGCTGACGGTGGCCTATGGGGGCGGCCTGCGGATCTCCGAAGTGTGCGGCCTACGCTGGCGGGATCTCGCGGCCCGCGACGGTGACGCGGGACAGGCGACCGTTTACGGCAAAGGCGGCAAGACGCGCGTGATCCTGCTTTCGGCGAACACTTGGCGCACGCTCGAGCCCATACGGGGCGAGGCCGGCCCGGATGATCCGGTGTTCCCGTCGCAGAAGGGCGGGGCCCTCGACCCTTCGGCCGTCCACCGGATTGTGAAAGCGGCAGCGGCGCGGGCTGGGCTCTCGACCGATGTGTCGGCGCACTGGCTGCGGCACGCGCATGCCTCGCACAGTCTCGACCGTGGCGCGCCCATACACCTTGTGCAGGCGACCTTGGGGCACGCCAGCGTGGCGACAACGGGGCGCTATACCCATGCTCGGCCGTCAGACAGCTCGGCGCGCTATCTTGGTATCTGAAAGCTCGCAGCCATCTTGCGACAATGTCGCTGCGAGGTTGCAGCAAGATTGCCGTACGGCATGATAGAAGCGCAAGCCACCATCCTGACCCGCATGGCCGGCGGCGCCACGCTGACGCCTTCGCTGCTGGGCGATCGGCTATGGTCTTTGCTCGAGGATCCGTTCACGGTGTTTGACGACGTGTCGCCCCGCGTGCTGCTCGCCGCCGGCATGATCGCGCTCGCATAGCGCGGCAGCCTGAAGGCGGTGCGCCGCCTGCGGGCGCACTTCTCCTGGTCGCGCTGTTGCACGTTCTGATCTCCAGTTTGTGGAAGGGGGTGTCGAGTAGGGGGCCGGTAGGGTGCCGACCGGATCGGATCAGGCGATGGTGATGGCTTGCGCGGTGCCCTGCCAGAGCCGGCTACGCGCCATGGGGCGCTCTGGATTGGCGATAAGGTCGCGAGCTGTGGCGGCGACCTCGCCCGAGAGAAGTGGCAGCAGGCCCCGGAGCGCCAGGGCTGCGATGCCCATCTCGGCCCCGGCCGCGATGGTCGCATCGTCTTCGACGCCCCCTCGGGTCTGCAGCATGATCTGCATCGCAATCACGGCTGGCAACGCGGGCTCGAGCGTAAGGATGTCGTCCTCAAGCCCATAGGCGATATCGGCAGCCATTCCTTCGGCGTGGCTCAAGGCCGGGATGCTGAGGCGAGGCATGAAGCTGATACAAAGCATGATCGCGTGGAACCCTGCGCATGGCGAGGCTCAACGCGGGCACGAGGTCAAGGTTGGCCCCTGGCCGGATCGCACGGGGTGGTCGCGCTCCTACGACAATACAGGCGGATCCTGCTACATGGAACGTCACGACGCTGAGCTATGGCAGCAAATTGCCCTTATGTTCATCGACTTCCACACCCTGGTTGTCGGCGACAACATGGACCCACAGGCCGTTCATGAAGCCTTCCTCGCGATCGACGAATACCGCGAGCGGATTTCTCCCGATATTCCCGGCGCCGATCGGGACTGAGCTGCAAAGGTTGGAGGGGCATATACGCCATTGACTTACATACGCCATTGACTTACTAAAAGCGTGTGACCGCAGCCCTTCACACCGTCGTCGAGACGCCTGCCTTCCTTCGGGACGCAGCTAAAGCCGGTGCGACTGAGACCGAGCGCAAGACTATGGTCGATGCTGTCGCGCTCGACCCTACCCAAGGCGATGAGGTGCAGGGCTCGGGTGGCGTGCGCAAGGTCCGCGTGGGGGCACGTAGCAAAGGCAAGGGCAAGAGCGGCGGTTATCGCGTCATGGTGGCTTATCTCGGCGCCGACGTGCCGGCCTATCTGCTGGCCGTCCTGAGCAAGAGCGACGCCGATAATTTCACCAAGGACGAGATTGCCGACATGAAGGCCGCCACAACGGCAATCAAACGGTATTGGCGCGAGAGGCGACAAGGAAAACGATGATGAGCAGTCTGGCAAGCCGGATCATGGAAGGCCTCGGCGAGGCTTTGGAACACGCCAAGGGCGTCGATGTGCCCGGGCTCGTGGTGCATGTGCCCGAGGCGATCGATGTGCCGGCCGTCCGCAAGCGCACAGGCCTCAGCCAAGGTGCCTTTGCCGGCCGGATCGGCGTCTCGCTCGGCACCCTGCGAAATTGGGAGCAGGGGCGCCGCGGTCCCGAAGGACCGGCGCGCGTGCTGCTGGCCATGCTCGAGCGCAATCCCAAGATTGTCGAGGAGACGCTAGGGCAGGCGGCATGATATCAGGGTTCGTCGCGCTCCCGGCTTGCTGGGGTGCGCCTCAAGTCCACCCGGCGGGGTGGCGGGCTTTGTAGGGCGACGACAAGCCCGAACGGCTGACAGCCCTGTCTTCCGAGGCAGGGCTTTTGCATTTCTAGACTATCCCTTCGGGGACTTGCGGGGCTCGGATCGCGCGGCAATGTCGCTGCGGGTCGAGCCCTAAACGTGTCCGATCCTTGTTGCGTGTCACCTCGGATGTGGAGCCTGACCATGGCCAGCCGTGCCGCCAACATCCTCGATGGCACCCGCCAGGCGCTCGCTATCGCCGAGGGCGAGGCCGATCCCGCATCCTACAAGATTCATGTGCCGGCTGAGGTCGACGTGCGCGCGATCCGCATGGGCCTCAGCAGGATGGCAGAACAAGTAGATAGGACTCTTTGCCTCGCGAAGGGAACCTACGTTCATCTGCTTGGTTCGCAAGAACAATAGGGAGACCCTAAATGAAGCATTTCCTTTTATCCGCAGCTGTCAGCATGTGTTTTGCCAGCTCTGCATTCGCGCAACCCGCTCCGGCACCGGCTGACCCATCAGCACCTATGGCGACTCCTGATTTCGTGACCGCAGCCGGCCAGTCCGACCAGTTCGAAATTCAAGAAGGCAAGATGGCTCAAAAGATGGGCTCAACGGCTGCCGTCCGTAAGTTCGGAGCCAAGATGGTCCGCGACCACATGAAGACCACGGCGGCCCTAGAGAAAGCTGTCAAGAAGGCCGGCATGACCCCGCCGCCTCCGCCACCACTTCGCGCGGATCAGGAGCAGATGGTTTCCCAGCTCCAAGGCATGTCGGGCGCAGACTTCGACAAGGCCTATCTGATTCAACAGGTGCAATCGCACCAGGAAGCCCTTGAGTTGCAGTCCGGATACGCCAAAACGGGCGAGACGCCGGCCGTTAAGGCTGCAGCGAAGAGCGCCGTGCCGATTGTCCGAATGCACCTGCAAATGGCGCAAAAGATGAGCGCGATGTAAGTAGGCCACTCGGTCTCGTTCAATTTGGTCAACGCGCCCGTGGCTTACGCTGCGGGCGTTTTCGTATGGCCACCGGCGCCCGAGCATTGGCATCGGCTTCGATCAAGTCCGAAATGGGTGTACCTCAAGGACACCGCCAACCTATGACTGGGTTCGGCCCGAAGCAGACCTGAACGATACCCGCTCTGGCGCTTACTCAGGCCGAGCCATCACGGCCGGCTTGGGGTGGGGAACCGACCTTGGTCCCGATGCTGGAAGCAGACATCGTTAGGTCTAGGCCAGCCCAGAAACGCGCAAGCCCGACCGATGCTTGCGCACGGGCCGGGCTCTGCAAGTTCTCAGACTAGGATGGGTGCCGTTGTCGAGGCGACTTTTGTGCCTCCCGTCAAGGCCGCCGTCAACATCGATGCCACATGCGAGCATTATTCGAACGCAAGGTCCTGTTAACATTGACCGAATTTTACTTCTCCGGCCTATAGTGCGAACGCAAGTTCATTTTCAGCACCCAGGATGAGTTACATGCGGATTAAACACGCGGTCTTAGCGGCCGGATTGGCTTTGGGGTTGATGTCGGAGACGGCGCAAGCGGCATATATTCTTGATATCTACCAGATGGACGCAAACGTTGTAGCGAGGGGAAGCGGTTCCATCGACACGTCTCAATTGACTTTAGATGGAAGTGGCGGGGCAGGAACTATTATCG
>NZ_JARPVX010000094.1:978-4989 GCF_033947565.1 Lichenihabitans sp. Uapishka_5 | reverse complement strand
TTATGCTATTGTGGGCAGCAGCAACACTGTGACTCTCTTGTACAGCGGAATTACTGGCCCAACAAACTTTGGATCGCAATCCTTTTCGGTCGGCTTTGCATCCTCGGAGACTGGTGCTGAAGTTGGCATCGTTGGAGATGGTGGTTCTCCCAATCCGGCCGGTCCGGGCCTAATACTACTGCCGAATGGGTACATATCTGGATCTGAATTGGGCGTTTCGACTGCCACTTTCGCCAATACAACCCTAGCTGATCTCGGCTTAACCGCCGGCACCAGCTTCGCATATCTTTTCCCGGCCCAAGGTGGTGAAAGCTTAGATACCTTTACCGTTAACGTTGGTGTCAGCCCCGTCCCGCTCCCAGCCTCGGCCCCCATGTTCGGCGCTGCCCTTTTGGCCCTCGGCGCTGTCGGCTATGGCATGAAGCGCAAGAAGGCTGCTGCTGCTGCCTGATCCCGTCGGCAAGTCAGCACGACACGCGCCCGTGGCTCACGCTGCGGGCGTTTTCATGTGCCTATAAGCGGACGTGTTCAGAGTCCGAGATGTGTCGGCAGGAGACGCGCCGCTCGGCCCGGCTCGGCAACGCGCCAATGGCTGCTTGTGGGCGGGAGCTGCCGCAAGCCCGTACGGGGAGCCCATGCATCTACATCAGTGCTGGACGCTTGACTCTCCCATTAGGGTACACCCTTGAGCTACGCGCAATGTTACACCGCAGGTGCGTCACTTACGGGTTGACTAATACTCAATGTTACAGCAGTGGGAAATGGTTAACCCAAATGTTACAAAGCTCTCCAAGATGGCTCGCATCGGCTACACCCGCGTCTCGACTAGCGATCAGGATCACGGATCACAGGAAGCCCGTCTCAAGTCCGCAGATTGCGACGTGATCCGGGCCGAGAAGGTGTCGGGCAAAAACCGGGACGGACGGGACGAGCTGGCTACCGTGATGGATTCCATCCGGCCGGATGACGAACTGGTGGTCGTGAAGCTCGACCGCCTCGGCCGCTCCACCCGCGACGTGCTGAACCTGGTGCATGAGCTGGAAGGGAAGGGGGCCGCCTTGACGGTGCTCGAGCCCAGCTTCTCGACCAAAGACGCCACCGGCTCCATCCTCGTGACTGTGCTCGGCATGGTGGCTGAGATGGAGCGCAAGTTCATCCGCGAACGGCAGCAGATCGGCATCGAGGCTGCGAAAGGCAGGGGGGCCTACACCGGGCGGAAAGTCACGGCGCCAATCGACAAGGTGCGTCAGCTTCATGCGGTCGGTATGGGTCCAACGGCAATTGCCAGGGAGACCGGACTAAGCCGGATGCACGTGTACCGGCTGACGAAGGGTCTGCCAGCGCCTGCGACCCCTTGATGGACGCACAAGCCGCCATCCTGACCCGCATGGCCGGCGGCGCCACGCTCACGCACTCGCTGCTCGGAGATCGGCTCTAGTCGCTGCTCGACGACCCTTTCGCGGTGTTCGATGACGTATCGCCGCGTGTGCTGCTCTCGGGCGTTCTTATTGCCCTGGCGCAACAAGGCAGCGTCAAAGCCGATCGGGCCAACACTTATAGGCTTACCTCGACCGGTCGTGCCGCTCTCAGGGCTTGGCTCCTTCGGGGCCGCTGAACGAAAGATGTCGCCCGATGACAAGGTGCGCCATGCAATTGCACCACCTACTTGGCACGCGGGGCAGCGTAGGCGTCGTGACCTGCATTGCCATCAGAGCGGCCATGTGCATCGGCTTTATGGACAGCGCCCGTATGGATGGCCGGACTTGCAGGTAAGTTCGTAACCCTATCTGCAACAAAGCACATTTGCCTATGCGCGTTGGTAGGTCAGCAATCCCTCTCGTTTAGCGTCGCTGTATGAGCACGGCTGACGCTAAATCCCCTGCTGCCCCCGACACAGCCCGCTGGCCGGAGCCCGCATCCGAACAGGAGCGGCTGGCCGATCTCATCACGTTCCAGGTCAGTCTCGCTCACGAAAGTGATCTCGATCAGATCGTCGCCCTCGCCAGCGATCTGCTCGACACGCCGATCGCGCTTCTAAACCTCGTGCATGAGGTCGACCTGCAGGTGAAGGCGCATTTCGGCCTTGATGTGGAACGCGTGCCGCGCCAGCATGCCTTTTGCAGCCACACCATCTTGCAGGCCGACGTGTTGGTCGTCGAGGATACCGCCCAAGATCCTCGTTTCGCTGCCAACCCTCTCGTCACAGATGCTGGATTTCGCTTCTACGCCGGCGCACCGCTCACGTCGTCGTCAGGGCACAACATTGGCTCGCTTTGCGTCGTCGACACCGCTCCCCGGCAAGCCCTGACCGAAAAGCAACGCCGGACCCTGACACGGCTGGCCGATCTCGTGATGGACAAGCTCGAGCTTCGTCGCCTCAAGCTCGCCGACACCATCGCCTCACAGTTCGCGCGGGCGACCGCCGAAGCTTTCCTCTGCGTCGACACGAAGGGCCGCATTTCCTACTGGAACACGGCCGCTGAAAGCCTCTTCGGCTATAAGCGTGAAGATGCTATCGGCCGCTCCCTCGACCTGATCGTGCCGGAACGTTTCCTTGGCGCTCATGCCAAAGGAATGGGTCGGGTTGCGGCCGGGGCGCCATCGAAGCTGGCTGGACGCCCCGTGGAGCTTGTTGCCCGGAAGCGCAATGGCGACGAGTTCCCGATCGAGCTGCTCATCTCGGTATGGGACGAGCATGGATCACGCGGTATGGGCGCCATCATCCGCGACTTGACCGAACGGCAGAGTCAACAAGCTCATCTCGAAGGTCTCGCCCTGACCGACCAGCTGACCGGGGTGCCCAATCGCCTGTGCTTCACCCAGCGGCTCCAAGCGGCGCTTGCCGATCCGGACCAACCCGTCACGGTGTTGATGTTCGATCTCGATGGCTTCAAGGCGGTCAACGATGGGCTTGGGCACACGGCCGGCGACACGCTGCTGCAATCCCTGACCATTCGCTTTCTCGGCAAGCTCGATCCATCCGCTACCCTGGCGCGATTGGGCGGTGACGAGTTCGCTATCCTGCTCCCCGCCTGCGGTGACCCGGTCATGGCCATGACGCTCGCGACGTCTCTCATCGATGTCGTGCGTGAGCCTTTCAGCATCGACACGCATCTGGTCACGATCGGTGTGAGCATCGGCATCGCCATCACGGGGCTTGTCGCTCACGACGCCGAACAACTCAGGGGAGCGGCCGATCTTGCCCTCTATGAGGCCAAGGGCAGCAAGCGCGGTCAAGCCGTGCTGTTCGAGCCACATATGCGCGAGCGCTCCATCGCCCGTCGCACCCTGCTGACCGAGCTTCGACGGGCTGTTGTCGAAGGCGAATTCGTGCTGCACTACCAGCCGCAGATCGATCTTACGACCGATCGGCTAATCGGTTGCGAGGCCTTGCTGCGCTGGAAGCACCCGCATCGGGGACTGCTTTACCCGGATGCCTTTCTGGCGACGCTCGACACCAACGAACTTGCCATCCAGGTCGGCTGGTGGACGCTCGACGAAGCCTGCCGGCAGCTGAACGTCTGGGATGCCGCAGGGCTGGTAGTGCCCTGCATAGGCGTCAACCTGTTTGCCGCGCAGCTGCACGCTCCAGACGTCTTCGAACGGGTTGTCGCTTGCCTCGACGCCTATGGTCTCGCCCCTTCGCGCCTTGAACTCGAACTCACCGAAACCATCGCCCTGCAGCAGGACGATGCCGCACAGGTTCCGCTCAGCAAGCTTAAGGCGCATGGCGTCGGCTTGGCCTTCGATGATTTTGGCACCGGGTTCGCGTCGCTCAGCACGTTGCGCCGCTTTCCGCTGACACGTCTCAAGATCGATCGCAGCTTTGTGCGGGATCTCACCGTCGATGACGAGGATGCCGCCATCGTGGCTGCCGTGATCGGTCTTGGCCAGAGCCTGAAGCTGAATGTCATCGCCGAAGGCATCGAAACGCGCGAGCACCAAGCCGCACTGCTGGCTCTCGGCTGTGTCGAGGGCCAGGGCTTCTTGTTCGGGCGCGGGCTCGAGCCG
>NZ_JARPVX010000094.1:0-968 GCF_033947565.1 Lichenihabitans sp. Uapishka_5 | reverse complement strand
GTTTTGGCAGGCGTACGCCTACCGGAACGCACGATGCGATCCGGCGGAGCCACTTCGCATCGCGAACTGAAACAGCGCGCACGAACCGACGTGAGGATCTGAGCTTTCGAAGCTTCAAGGTCCCTGCATCGAAGCGGTCATCCTTTCAAACCCTGGTATGGAACACCGACGTGAAATCTCTGCAGATTGGACATCGATTGGTGCTGGGGTTCAGCACCATCCTGCTACTCATGGCCTGTCTGGCAGGCTTCGCCTACCTCCGCGTCAGTGCCATTTCCAACGCGCTCTACGAAATCAACAGCGTCAACAGCGTCAAGCAGCGCTACGCGATCAACTTTCGTGGCAGCGTGCATGACCGCGCCATCGCGCTCCGCGATGTGGTGCTGGTCGATGCGCGTCCGGATCTCGATGCCGCCGTGGCAAGGATCCAGACCCTGGCCAGCGCCTATGCGGCTTCGGCCAAACCGCTCGACGACGTCATGAACGATGGCGCCGGCGTCACACCCGACGAAACCGAGATCCTGACCGCGATCAAAGCCATCGAGGCGAGGACACTGCCGGTGATCGGCCAAGTGGTCGAACTGCAAACGAAAGGGGACGCGACCCAGGCCAAAGCCTTACTGCTGCAGCAGGCACGCCCCGATTTCGTGGAATGGCTGGCCTCGATCAACCGCTTCATTGATCTGGAAGAAGCCAAGAACAGGACGCTTGGTGACCAGACCCGCGCTGCAGCGGCAGAATTCATTGGGCTGATCGCTCTTCTGTTCGCCGGAGCCGCGCTTCTCGGGACCGGTGTAGCGTGGTGGTCCATGCGCGCCATCAAGCCACTGCGCAAGCTCACGGCTGCCATGGGTAAACTCGCCGGCGGCGAGACGACCGTGATGGTTCCATCGCTGGATCGCCGGGACGAGGTGGGCGCCATCGCCCGGGCCGTTCAGGTCTTCAAGGCTGGCGCTGTTGAGAAGCTA
>NZ_JARPVX010000093.1:0-13656 GCF_033947565.1 Lichenihabitans sp. Uapishka_5 | reverse complement strand
CGCCCGGCCCCGATCCGCTGCTCGGCGCCATTGCGGGCCTGCTGAACGGCGCCACCACGCCACCGCCCCCTGCCGTGCCGCGCTCGCCCGCGCCGCCGCTGTCGCCGCCAGCCGAGCCACAGATCCAGGCCCATCAGGCGCAGCCCCGGCCTGCCGATGACGATGATGGGCTTCCGCCAGCCTCGATCCCGTTGCATGGCAGCGGCACGACACGCCGCGAAGGCCGCTCCATCCTCGACAAGCTGTTCGACGGCGGCTAAATACGGCTCCCGCCAAGGTGGCCATCCCCCTCGATGGCCGACCAAGAAGATCGCGCAGCGCCGCGCGACGAACCGGACGGTTGTGCTCGAACTTTTCATCGCCATGGCGCTGATCCTGCTCAATGGGGCCTTCGCGGTTTCGGAGCTGGCCATCGTGTCGTCCCGGCGCGCCCGGCTGAAGATGCTGGTGGATTCGGGGCGTCGCGGCGCCAGCACGGCCCTGGCGTTGCACGAGGAACCGGGGCGGTTCCTGTCGACCGTGCAGATCGGCATCACCTTGATCGGCATTCTGGCCGGCGCTTATTCGGGGGCCGGGCTCGGCGAGCTGCTCAGCGGCTGGCTGGCCGGTCGCGGCCTGTCGGAAGGCGTCGCGCACCCGCTCGGCTATGGCCTTGTGGTGGTGGTCATCACCTATCTGTCGGTGGTGGTGGGCGAACTGGTGCCGAAGCAGCTGGCGCTGCGGGAGCCCGAGCCGATCGCCTGCGCGGTGGCCCCCACCATGCGGGTGCTGGCGAGCTGCACCGCGCCGGTCACGGTGGTGCTCGATGCCTCGACGCGCTTAATCTTCACCCTGATGGGCAAATCCGCCATGCCGCCCTCGGCCGTCACCGAGGAAGAACTGAAGACGCTGGTGACCGAGGCCGCGACCTCGGGCGTCATCGAGGGTGCCGAACACGAGATGATTTCGGGCGTGCTGCGGCTCGGCGACCGCTCGGCCCGCACCGTGATGACGCCCCGCACGGATGTCGAATGGCTCGATGCCACCTTGTCGCCCGAAGCGATCGCGGCCGAACTGACGGGGGCACGCCATTCGCGCCTGCCGATCCTGTCGGGCATCACCGACGATGTGATGGGCGTGGTGCAGCTGCGCGAACTGCTGCCGGTGCTTCTGGCCGGGCAACCCTGGACCCTGAAGGATTTCATCCGCGAGGTGCCGGTGATCCCCGACACCATGGGGGCGCTTGACGTGATGAACGTGTTGCGCACCGCCCCCGTGCCGCTGGCCCTGGTGCATGACGAATACGGGCATTTCGAAGGGGTCGTCACACCGGCCGACCTGCTCGACGCCATCGCGGGCGCCTTCCAGGCTGATTCGGGGGAAGACGATCCCGATGCCGTGCGGCGCCCCGACGGCTCCTGGCTGCTGGCCGGCTCGATGCCCGCCGACGAGATGGCGGCGCGCTTCAACATCACGCTGCCGGAACGGCGCACCTATCACACGGTGGCGGGGTTCGTGGTGGAACACCTGCAGCACCTGGCCGTGACGGGTGAGAGCGTCGAGGCCTTCGGCTGGAACTTCGAGGTGGTGGACCTCGACGGCCGGCGCATCGACAAGGTGCTGGCCAGCAAGGCGGCGGACGCCCGCAAGCCCGAGGCGTGAGCCCGACGCGTCCCGTCCGCGACGCCCCCGCCGGCATGGCCTTCGTGCCGGGCGGCCGCTTCCTGATGGGCAGCGATCACTTCTACCCCGAGGAAGCCCCGGTGCGCCGCGTCGCGGTGGATGGCTTCTTCATGGACCGGTTCCCGGTCAGCAACCGCGCCTTCGCCCGCTTCGTGGACGCCACCGGCTACCTGACCTTGGCCGAGCGCCCGCCCGACCCGCGGCTCTATCCGGGTCTCGAAGCCGCCGCGCTGCGAGCCGGCTCGATCGTCTTCACGCCGCCGGCGGCCGAAGTCGCTGCCGGGCACCCGTCCTGGTGGCGCTATGTGCCCGACGCCTGCTGGCACCGGCCGGACGGCATCGCCGGGCTTGGCACCGATCGCCTCGACCATCCGGTGGTGCATGTCGCCTTCGAGGACGCGCTCGCCTATGCGGATTGGGCTGGCAAGGCGCTGCCCCGCGAGGCCGAATGGGAGTTCGCGGCGCGCGGCGGCCTCGACGGCGCCGCCTACGCCTGGGGTGACATCTTCGAGCCCGACGGGCTGCGGATGGCCAACACCTGGCCCGGCCCCTTCCCGTGGCGCGGCGCCGACGGCCCGCACCGCTACGGCACTTCAGCGGTCGGCAGCTTCCCGGCCAATGGCTACGGCCTCGCCGACATGATCGGCAACGTGTGGGAATGGACGGCCGATTTCTGGACGCCGCGCCATGCCGCCGCACCGGCCGGCTGTTGTGCCGTGGCGCCCGCTGCCGAGCCGCGCGGCGACGACCGGGAGCGTTCCTTCGATCCCGCCCAGCCTGGTATCCGCATTCCGCGCCGGGTGCTGAAAGGCGGTTCGCATCTGTGCGCCCCGAACTATTGCCGCCGCTACCGGCCGGCCGCACGCCATCCCGAGATGGAAGACAGCGCCACCACCCACATCGGGTTCCGCTGCATCCTGCGGCCCTGAGGTGCCTCGCGGCTGCCCTGCGACGGCCTCCCTTCTGTCGCTAAGCGATCGTTGCTATATGGTGTGAACAGTTCTGCGGCTGCGGCCGCCCAGCGAAGAAGCACCGATGGCCGTCGTCCTCGATCTGCTGCAGCGCGACCCGCGCCCGAAGCTCGACCTGCGCCACCCCGAGAAGGCGCACCGCCCCGACCAGCCGGTGCTGAAGAAACCCGACTGGATCCGGGTAAAGGCACCCAGCAAGAAGGGCTATGCCGAGACGGAATCCATCGTGCGCCAGCACGGGCTCGTCACGGTCTGCGAGGAAGCGGGCTGCCCCAACATCGGCGAGTGCTGGGACAAGAAGCACGCCACCTTCATGATCATGGGCGACACCTGCACGCGCGCTTGCGCGTTCTGCAACGTGCGGACGGGCCTGCCGGGGCCGCTGGTCGGAGACGAGCCCGCCAAGGTGGCGGATGCGGTGGCAAAGCTCGGGCTCGGCCACGTGGTGATCACCTCGGTCGACCGCGACGACCTCGCCGATGGCGGTGCCGACCATTTCGCGAAGGTGATCCGCGCCATCCGGCAGGCCTCGCCCGGCACCACGATCGAGGTGCTGACGCCGGACTTCCTGCGCAAGCCCGGTGCGCTCGAGCGCGTGGTGGCGGCGAAGCCCGACGTGTTCAACCACAACCTCGAAACGGTGCCGTCGCTCTACCTCACGGTCCGGCCCGGCGCGCGCTACTTCCATTCGATCCGGCTGCTGCAGCGCGTCAAGGAGCTCGACGCTTCCATCTTCACCAAATCCGGCATCATGGTGGGCTTCGGCGAGCAGCGGAACGACGTGCTGCAGCTGATGGACGACCTGCGCACCGCCGAGGTGGATTTCCTGACCATCGGCCAATATCTGCAGCCCACTAAGAAGCACCATCCCGTGCTGCGCTTCGTGCCGCCGGACGAGTTCGCCGCCTATGCGACGGTCGCGTCGGCCAAGGGCTTCCTGCTAGTGTCGGCTTCGCCGCTGACGCGCTCGTCGCACCACGCGGGCGAGGATTTCGCCAAGCTGAAGGCGGCGCGGGTGCAGAGCCTGGGATGGTAGCCGCCTGGACGCATTGAACGGAAGATGCGCTTAGCAGTGCCTCAGGTGCAAGTGAGGCGTGGACCGCCACTAAGCACGGGTTTAGCCCCTCAGTCTGGTATGGGTCTGCGCGGAATGATCGCTTCAGCCGACCGCTCGCCTAAGCCGCCTTCTGCCGCGCCGCATCCGCCTCAGCCGCCGGCAGCCGCGCGAAGACGTCGAGCAGCGCCCGGTCGGCCATCACGGCGCCGCGCTCCTTGCGCTTCAACCATTCGGCCGCTTCGTCGGCCGTGCGGGCTTCGCCGAGTTTGACGGCCGCGAGCGCGTGGTCGACCTCGATCTGGCCGCGTGGACGGGGCTGCGCGGTCGGCAGGAAGGCCGCATGCGCGTCGCGCAGCGTTTCGTCGCCATGCAGCGCCACGAGACCGTCGGCGCCATCGAAACCGCTCGCATCGAGTTCTCGGGCCAAGGCATTGGCGCGGGCCGCGATGGGCGGCACCGTCGATTCCTCGGGCGTGCGCAGCAGGCCGAGGCGGCGCAGGCCGAGTCCGATGAACAACTGGCCGCTGGCCCAGGACAACACGATGGCCAGGATCAAGCCCGCGATGGTGGGCGACATCCAGGCCGCCAGCGACGGCGCGATGGCGAGGCCCGCCGCGAGCGAAACGACGCCGAGCGCCACATGCGAGCGATGGCGCCGGACGATGTCGCGGAACGGGATCGAGCCGTCGTCGCGCCGCTGTGGGTTCCAGCCCGTATCGCGGCCGAAGACGATCTGCATCACCGAGCCCGACTGGATCAGCATCATGATGGGTGCGAAGAGCGCCGACATCACCACTTCGATCAATGCCGACAACACAAGCCGGATGCCGCCGCCGCTGGCGCGCCGCACGGGGCCGTCGAAAAGCGCCAGCAGCAGGCCGAAGCCCTTGGGGGCCAGCAGCACCGCCATGGTGACGCCGAACAGGTTCAGGGCGCGCTGCGCGTCGAAGCGCGGCCAGGCGGGGAACAGCGTGAACTGCGAGGTAAAATATTCCGGCCGGATGTAGGCCGCCTGCAGCACTAGCACGATGCCGACTAGAAGCTGCATCATCCACAAGGGCGACGCCACATAGCCCATGATTCCGGTGGCGAAATGCTGCCGCGATGCGAGGTGGAACCCGGATGCGAACATCACCCGGATATGTTGCAGGTTGCCCTGGCACCAACGCCGGTCGCGGGTGCCGACATCGATCAGCGAGGGCGGGCTTTCCTCGAAGGAGCCGCCGAGCGTCGGCAGCATATAGACCGCGTAGCCGGCCCGGCGGATCATCGCCGCCTCGACGAAATCGTGGCTGAGGATGTGGCCGCCGAAGGGCGGCTTGCCCTTCAGGTCCGGCAGACCGCAATGGGCCGCAAAGGCCGCCGTGCGGATGATGGCATTGTGGCCCCAATAATTGCCGTCGCGGCCCATCCACAACGACAGGCCCGAGGCGATCACCGGCCCGTAGATGCGGGCCGCGAACTGCTGCAGCCGGGCGAACAGGGTGTTGCGGTTGATGATGAGCGGCAGCGTCTGGATGATCCCTGCGTCGGGGTCGGCCTCCATGGCGGCCGCGAGGTTCAGCATCGCATGCGCAGTCATCAGCGAATCAGCGTCGAGCACCAGCATGTGGTCGTAGCTGCCGCCCCAGCGCGACACGAAGTCGGCGATGTTGCCGGCCTTGCGGCTCGTGTTCTTGGCCCGGTGCCGATAAAACACCTCGACCGTGGGCCCGAGCCTCGCGCGCAAGGCCAGGAAGGCGCGCTCTTCCGCCACCCAGACGTCGGGGTCGGTGGTGTCGCTGAGGAAGAACCACTCGAAGGAGCGGCCGAGCCCCGTCGCCTCGACATCCTCGATCATCGCCTGCAGGGCGCCGAAGACCCGCGCGGTGGCCTCATTGTAGATCGGCATCGCGACGGCGGTGCGGCGTGTGAGCCGCTCCGGCAGGCCGGGCGCCTTGGAGGCGCGCCAAAGCCAGCAGAACCCCGCCACCGCGCTGGTGAAGGCCAGGGCGATCCATGAGAAATTGGCCGAAAACAGGAACAACAGCACCCATTTCAGCACCGTGATGCCACCCACGTTGATGACGCGGTACATTTCCTCGATGCCGTAGAGCGTCAACAACAGGGCCCCGCCGAACACCCAGAAGCGCGCCAGAAGAGGCAGGCGCCTGTGGGCCGGGTTCTGCCAGATGCGCCGAGTGGCGGCATCGTAATGGCGCAGGGCCTGCGTCGGCATGGCGAGGGGATGTTCCGGCGGCATCGCGGGCCGGATCGACGCCTGATCGGCAGCCATCTGGGCAGGCATCACGCTGTCCATCGGTAGAGCCATGTTTCGCTGACGGGCTTGCCGTCCCGTTCGAGCACCAGACGCATCTCGGCCCCGGCCTCGCCACCCGGATCGAGCTCGAACAGGACGCGACAGGTCCTGCGCTCCTGCGAATAGAAGGTCTGGGTCGCCGTGATGGTTCCGACGTTGGTGGACAGCATCTGGTTGAGGTTGGGCCAGGTGCTCTCATCGGCGAACACGTCGCCGGTGAACTCCACCACGAAGCGCCGTCGCCGACCGGTGCTGCCGTGGCCGCCGCGCGTCGCCGTCACGGTGGCGAGCCCGGGATGGTTCGGTGGCACCCAGCACCAGAACTGGCGATACGCGAGCGTCGTCTCAGTGCCGGGCTGCGCCGGAGCCTTGGGCCGCCAGAAGCAGATGATGTTGTCGTTGTTCTCGGAATCGGTCGGGATCTCGACGAGCTGCACCGAGCCGTCGCCCCAGTCCCCGATCGGCTCGATCCAGAGCGAGGGTCGCAACTCCCAATCCTGCACGTCATCCTGATAGGCCGTGAAGGCCCGTTCGCGCTGCAACAGGCCGAAGCCGCCCGGGTTGGTGTCCAGAAAAGCCGACACCTGCAGGGTCTCGTGGTTCGACACCGGCCGCCAGATCCACTCGCCCTTGCCGTTAAGGATCTGCAGCCCGGAGGTGCTGCACACGGCGGAGCGCACGTCGTCGACCTGCTTACGGTCGATGGCCGAATACAGGAACATCGCCGTCATGCCGCCGAGCCCGTAATTGTCGACGGGCGAACGGGCGAACAGCGTGCATTCGGTGTCCACAATGGTGATGTCGCCGGGCCGCAGGGTGAACCGGTAGGCGCCCGTCATCGACTCGGAATCGATCAGCGCATGCACCACCAGCGCCGGGTTGGCGAGCGATGGCTTCTCGATCCACACGGTGCGGATGAAAGGAAAGTCCTCGCCCTTCGGGTCGGCGGTGCGGATCGACAAGGCGCGCGACACCATGCCGAGCCGTTGCCCGCGGGCGATGGCGCGCATAAAGGTCGCGCCCTGGAAGATCGCCACCTCGAGCGGGCTTGCGCCACCACCTGTCTGCAGCACCCGGAAGCCTGAAAAGCTCATCGGCGTGTTGGGGGACGGGGCTTGCAGCTTGCCGAACTCGAAGGCGCCTGCGGTGAGCCGCACCGGCTTCACGACGCCCTCCTCGACCGTGTTGATCTCGACCGGATTGGTGAAGATGAAGCCGCGCGCCAGCGGCTCGATCGCGAAGCCCAGGTTGTCGTTCAGCCACAATCTGGCGTCACCGTGCAGCCGCAACCCGACATATTGTTCGTAGGCGAGGTTCGCGAAGGGGGCCGGCAGATCGGTCGACGGCGCCTTATGGGCCTGCTTGGCAAGTTCGCGGGCCTGGTCGACGACCATCTGGGCGCTGAAGGGGCCGGCCGGCGCTGAGGGCAACCCGACCGGAGGCTCGGCCGCAGCCGCGCCCTCCGCCGCCGTCAGGGCGCCGATGCTGGTTGCGGCCCATACGAGGAAGTCGCGACGAGGGATCATGAACCGAGGAACACGCCAGAATACGCAGGGTCGATGCGTCGCAGGAACGCCCGTTCCTTCTATACGGAAATTGCTGCAGCAGCGAGGGCTTTCATCGCGCGCCCACCGCGGTTGCACAACCGAGCCCGATGTTCGATGGTGCCGGCGCATGAGCCCGTCCATCCCATTGCCCCTTCCACACGATCAGGACCCCTCGTCGATCGCCGTGCGGTCAGCCACGATCTGGAGTTTCGCACCCTCAAAAGGTGGCGCCGCTGCCCTGGGTGACGTGGCGTGAGCGCGCCCCGCCGTTGCCTCGCGGTGGTTCTGGCGGCCGGCGAAGGCACACGCATGCGCTCGGCCATGCCGAAGGTGCTGCATCCCCTGGCCGGCCGTTCCATGCTGGCCCAGGTGCTGGCCACCGTGGTGGAGCTCGGGGTCGACGCCATGACCGTGGTGGTGGGCCCCGGCCGGGACGATGTGGCGGCTGCGGCCCGCGCCGCCCATCCGGCCGCCCGCGTCGTGGTTCAGGCCGAGCGTCGCGGCACCGCCCATGCGGTGCTGGCCGCCCGGGATGCCATCGCGGAAGGCTTTGACGACCTCCTAGTGGTTTATGCCGACGTGCCGCTTGTCAGCGCCGACACGCTGCGCGGCCTGCTGGCGCCTCTGGCCGGGAGGGCCGCCGTGGTGGCGCTCGGCTTCGAGGCCGCCGACCCGACCGGCTATGGCCGCCTGTTGACCGACCCGCAGGGCGGACTGCTGGCCATCCGCGAACACAAGGACGCCAGCCCGGCTGAACGCGCCGTGCGGCTGTGCAATTCCGGCCTGATGGCGCTCGACGGTCGCCGCGCCCTGGCGCTGCTCGATCGCATCACGCCCAACAACGCCCAGCATGAGTTCTACCTGACCGATGCGGTCGAGGTCGCCCGCGCCGACGGCCTGCCATGCGCGGCGCCGGTGACAATCGAAGCCGAGGTGATGGGCGTCAACGACCGGGTGCAGCTGGCAGCCGCCGAGGCGGTGGTGCAGCGCCGCCTGCGCGAAGCCGCCATGCGGGCCGGCACCACCCTGCAGGCTCCCGACACCGTGTTCTTCAGCCATGACACGCGGCTCGGCCGCGACGTGACGGTCGAGCCGCATGTGGTGTTCGGTCCCGGCGTCACGGTCGCGGACGGAGTCGTGCTGCATGCCTTCTCGCATCTCGAAGGCGCCAGCGTGGGCACCCGGGCCCAGGTCGGCCCTTACGCACGGCTGCGCCCCGGGGCACGGCTCGCGGCAGCCGCCAAGGTGGGCAATTTCGTCGAGGTGAAGAACGCCGACATCGGGGCCGGCGCCAAGGTGAGCCACCTGAGCTATATCGGCGACGCCAGCATCGGCCCTGAGGCCAACATCGGGGCCGGCACCATCACCTGCAATTACGACGGTTTCGGCAAGGCCAGGACGACCGTGGGGGCGCATGCCTTCATCGGATCCAACTCGGCCCTGGTGGCGCCCGTGACGATCGGCGACGGGGCTTTCGTGGGCTCGGGCTCGGTCATCACGCAGGATGTGCCGGCCGATGCGCTGGCGCTCGGCCGCGGTCGCCAGGCCAACAAGCCCGATTGGGCGACCCGGTTCCGCGCCGCGCGCCGAACCCCCAAGTGAGGCGGGAGACTTAAAGGCCCATGTGCGGCATCGTCGGAATCATCGGCACGGCGCCCGTGGCGCTGCCCATCGTCGACGCGTTGAAGCGCCTCGAATATCGCGGCTACGATTCGGCCGGCGTCGCGACCCTTGAGGACGGCCGGCTGACGCGCCGACGCGCCGAAGGCAAGCTGCGCAATCTCGAGCGCACCCTGTTGGAGCAGCCCTTGTCGGGCCGCATCGGCATCGGCCACACCCGCTGGGCCACCCACGGCCGGCCCAACGAGGCGAACGCGCATCCGCACGCCACCGAGCGGCTCGCCGTGGTGCACAACGGCATCATCGAAAATTTCCGCGAGTTGCGCGAGGCGCTCGTCGCCAAGGGCCGGGTCTTCGACAGCGAAACCGATACGGAAGTGGTGGCGCATCTCGTCACCGACCTGATGGAGGGCGGGCTCGACCCGGTGGCCGCGGTTGCGGCCGCCCTGCCCCGCCTGAAAGGCGCCTTCGCGCTGGCCTTCTTGTTCGCCGGCGAGCCCGACCTGCTGATCGGCGCCCGCCGCGGCGCCCCCCTGGCGGTGGGGCATGGCGAGGGCGAGATGTTCCTCGGCTCCGACGCCATGGCGCTCGCCCCCTTCACCGATGCGGTCACCTATCTCGAGGACGGCGACTGGGCCGTGCTCGATCGGACCGGGGCGCGGCTGTTCGACGAACGCGACCGGCCGGTGCAACGCCCGCGCCAAACCTCCGCCGCGAGCGCGCTCCTGGTCGACAAAGGCCATTACCGCCACTTCATGGCGAAGGAGATCCACGAACAACCCGAGGTGGTCGGACGCACCCTGTCCCACTACATCGATCCCGCGACCGGAACGATACGACTGCCCTTCGAACTGCCGTTCGACCCCACGCGGCTCGACCGCATCACCATCCTGGCCTGCGGCACCGCCTATATGGCGGGGCTGACGGCGAAATACTGGCTGGAGCGGTTCTGTCGCCTACCGGTCGACGTCGATGTGGCTTCCGAGTTTCGGTATCGCGAAGCGCCGATGCGGGCCGGCGGCCTGACCATCGTGGTGTCGCAATCGGGCGAAACCGCCGACACGCTAGCGTCGCTGCGCTATGCCAAGGCGCTGGGCCAGCACGTGCTGGCGGTCGTCAACGTGCCGACCTCCACCATGGCGCGCGAGGCCGACATCCTGGCCCCGACGCTCGCCGGGCCGGAGATCGGCGTCGCCTCGACGAAAGCCTTCACGTGCCAGCTCGCCACTCTGGCCTGCCTGGCGATCGGCCTCGGCCGCGCCCTCGGGACGCTCGACCGGGAGGCCGAAACGGCGCTCGTCGCCGAGCTGATGGCCGTGCCGGGCCTGATCGTCGCCGCCACCCGGCGCGAGCCCGCCATCGAGGCGATCGCCCGCACACTCAGCCACGCCCGCGACGTGCTTTATCTCGGCCGCGGCACCAGCTACCCCCTGGCGCTCGAAGGCGCCCTCAAGCTCAAGGAGTTGAGCTACATCCACGCCGAGGGCTATGCGGCCGGTGAGCTCAAGCACGGCCCCATCGCGCTGATCGACGAGACCATGCCGGTGGTGGTGCTGGCGCCCCCGGATGCGGTGTTCGAGAAGACGGTATCGAACCTCCAGGAAGTCGCCGCCCGCGGTGGCCGTATCATCCTGATCGGCGCCGCCGACGCAGCCGAAACGGCCGCCATCACGGCCGACGCCACGCTGGCCATGCCCCCCATGCCCCCCACCTTCACGGCGCTCGTCTACGCCGTGCCGGTGCAGCTTTTGGCCTATCACGTCGCGGTCGTGATGGGGAATGATGCGGACCAGCCACGGAATTTGGCGAAGTCGGTGACGGTGGAGTGAGGTAAAACCGCGTTTCTACCTATCGCCGAAACCGACGGTAGGTCCGAGCTGCCTGATCACGCAGCGCCCATAGCAGGCTAAAGGACGCGTTTTCCATTGCGATACCGACAGCGGACTCTTTGTTAAGCAACTGACTACTGACGCAGTCAAGAGACTCAAACCCCTGGACCCCATCCCGAAAAGGAATTCGATGCCCTCGCAATTTGTTGGACACGTTGCCGCCATGTATAACCTGAAGCCAACCAGGACGCCGCTGACCGATATTACGGACAGCAACGCGTGACGCCATCTCATTATGACTTGCACAATGAACAGTTAGAACGTTTTCAGAATAAGGCTCAGAAACGGATAGAAAGGCGTTGCTCGGCTGTCGGCTCCGGTAAAGTCGATTACGACCGAGTACAAGGCCTACTGGAAAGTTCAACGCTTCTTGAACACCAGACTTCACCTCGCATTGAAGCCGCTCAACAAAATCGGCACTTAACCCGTCATCATTATCAAGCCGCGTTGTTACGAGCTGCGCGCAATCACTAGGTATTTCCTGCCGTATATCAGCCTTTAATGTTTCAATCGTAAACGACTCGCACAGCTTCACGCGCATGTGCGGAAGGTGGCCCATAGCTGCCGCTGCTCTCTCGAGAAATGCAGTCGGTGTTTCTTGGTCGAAATAAACGAACCACGTAAATCTCTGGCAAGTCTGCGCAAGTAACGTTGGCGCACAATACCGCTCGAAGAGATCGAAGCGCTCTGAAAGCCATTCCGGCGAAGTCGGCGTTCGGATTGCGAGGTGCTTCGGTAGATCACCGAAGCGGCAATTGAAACGAGTGATGATGACGTGCTGCAAAGAAAGCCTCGCTTGTATCCAGGTTGGCATTGTCACCTAACCCGGTCCACGTATAGGGCACACCAGCCGCCCAAGCCGCACCTTTGTTGATGCAAATCCACCCGATCCCGTTTTTCGTGGCACTCTACCCTCTTAGCCGCTATACACCCCTCACCTTGCAATCACCAGTTGACCGGCGCCGTAGTCACGCCACAGCCTAACGAAGCGGGATCAATGTCACCGGTCGCCTTACGCCGATTTCAGACCGAAGCTCTACGTGTGCTCGGACGAACAGCCCTTGTAAGCAGTCTTACTTTCATCGGCTTTGTGGTCGGAGTTGGCTGCGTCATCCTGCCATTGGCAGCTCCCTTCGGCATTGTGGCGCTAGCAGCTGTTATCCTTCTATGGGCAGCGCCCGACCGCCATACAACGCCGGGCCAACTCCAGCGTTTCGCAACGCTCGTGTTCTACTTTTCCATCATCAGCATTCCTTCATATTTCACGCTCGTTTTCCCGGGACTTCCTTGGATTTCCCTTAGACGGCTAGCACTGGTGATGTTTGCGACAAGCACGATAGTCACATTCGCCACGTCAAAGGAACATCGCGCCTACCTGGCGCTTGTGCTCATGAATTGCAAGCCGGCTACCTATTTGCTTTTTTTATTGATCGCATTGTGGGCAGCTTCAGTAGCCGGATCTGCATTTCCGGCAGAATCAATCAACAATATCATAAACCAGCATTTGGTCTGGTTGCTGTCTATGCTCGCGGCTATTGCAATATTCAGAACGAAAGACGAACTTCGCCGACTTATTTTTCTGATTACTGCCTGTTGCCTACTAGATTTTGGAGTTGGATTTATCGAATTTCTACTGAAACGCCCATTCTTGTTCTATGTGGTACCCGCATCTATGCGAGAACAGCTTATCGCCACGAATGGTTACCTCATGTCTCTGCTATCAGGCTCAGGAATACGGAATGGGCTCTATCGCGCAGCATCAGTTTTCACAGGCCCGCTATCGTGGGGCGAGATGGCTGCCATCGTTGCCCCACTGGGAGCATATTTCCTGTCAGAGTCTCGCACCATAACCATGCGATTTTACGGCGTTCTAGTCGTTATATGCTGCTTCCTCTCCATTTATTTTTCAGGATCAAGGGGGGCATACGTCGGCTTCATTGCATCCATAATGACCTACGCCCTGTTATGGGCATTCCGCAATGTCCGTACTCGGCCAAAAAGCCTTTCTGGAGGAATCATATTAGTTTTGTTTTTTTTGGGCTCAGTCAGCCTCGCCGGATCTGTTTTCTTTGTTGACCGCATCAACAAGACAGTTTTGGGTAATAGCCAAGCACAAGTAAGTACAGAAGCGCGAACCGCTCAGTGGAACCAAGCACGACCTTATGTCTTAGCGCGGCCGGTCGTTGGTTACGGAGTTGGAATGGCGGCAGGACTCGTTAATTATTCTGCTGCTCCAGGCGCGCCGGTTAGCCTTGACAGTTATGTCATCACTCTGCTTGTAGAAATGGGAATACCAGGACTTTTGTCCTATATGGGGTTTTTCATATTCCTGATTTGCCGCTGCGCTTATATTTTCGTATACCGATTAGACGGCGAATCAGGACCTGCGGCAGGAATTTGTTGTGCATTGATTTCCTACATTCTGTACCGCTTGACCCTTTCACAAATAGATAACAACTACCTTGCGTTTGCTATTGCAGGCATTGCGATTACTTTAATCCATCTGCAAGCACTGCCTAGACAGCTCGGCACAATCGTTGACGCATCACAGGCTCGGACCTAGTGCACCGACTCAGACAGATGATTCAGGGCGAGTTTGGTCCTGATCGCG
>NZ_JARPVX010000092.1:0-13804 GCF_033947565.1 Lichenihabitans sp. Uapishka_5 | reverse complement strand
CATTATGCAGCACCGCCCTGCGTCACTGAATTCCAACACGCTTCGCGACGGCACCCCCCTTTCTCGGCGCAGATCTCTCGCTGGAT
The DNA here is from genome assembly GCF_033947565.1 of Lichenihabitans sp. Uapishka_5. Taxonomy (NCBI): domain Bacteria; kingdom Pseudomonadati; phylum Pseudomonadota; class Alphaproteobacteria; order Hyphomicrobiales; family Lichenihabitantaceae; genus Lichenihabitans; species Lichenihabitans sp. Uapishka_5. The sequence continues at coordinate 13,718 of NZ_JARPVX010000092.1, read as the reverse complement.
CATTGCGCATCGGCGGGCAAGGCGGCTATGTTCTGTGCAGGGGCGGCATGACGACAAGGTTCAAGGCGCGAGTCGCGCCTGCTGCATACAGTACCACTTGCTTCGTGTGGCCTGCCGCCCCGCCGGCCTTCCGATAGATGCCCTTCCAGCACGATCTCCGCCGCGTCACGACCCGCGACGCCCTGATCGCCGCGCTCAACATCGACTTGGACATCTTCGAGGCGGTGCTCGCGTTCGAGCCTCCGCCCGCCGTCGAACCCGGCGCGGCCGAGTCGAGCGGGTCGGCCGCCGAGCTGACGATCCCGATGTTCTTCCGGCATGACATCCCCAAGAAGAACAGGGCGCGCGGGCTGCGGACGGTGTGGGAGCCCACCCGCGCAAAGCCCCACTACAAGGCCCTGGCCCGTTGGCTCGAGTCGTTCTTCCGACTGACGGTCCCCGGATATCCGCACGGCTGCGCCTTCGGCTACCGGCTAGGCCGTAACATCCGGGAGAATGCCATGGCGCACGCAGGCCATCGCTCGCTCCTGTCGCTCGACATCAAGGACTTCTTCCCGACCATCGCGACGGAGCGGATCACCGGCCTGTTCCAGTCGCTCGGCGTCACCGCGCCGGTCTCCGACCTCCTCGGCCGGTTCATGACCATCGGAGGCTCCTTGCCCCTTGGGCTACCGACCAGCCCAGTGCTTTCGAACGCGATCGCACTGCCCATCGACGTCGAATGTCAGGCGCTGGCGCGAGACACCGGATCGACCTACACGCGCTACGCCGACGACCTCAGCTTCTCCGGCGATGCCGACCTGCCCGACATCGACAAGGTCCGCCTCATCCTGCGCGCGAACGGCTTCGCCCTGGCGGAAGACAAGACGCACCGTTCCCAGCTGGGGCAGGCGCACTTCGTGACGGGGCTCAGCATCACCGACCCGGCGCAGCCGCACGTGCCCCGCTCGAAGAAGCGAAGGCTGCGCCAGGAGTTGTACTACACGCGCAAGTTCGGGATTGCCGACCACCTGCGGCACGGCGGCGTGAACGACGACGGCCTCATCAAGCACGAGGTCAACCGGATCGACGGCATGGTCCGCTTCGTTGCCTATCATGAGCCGAGGATGGCGGCCCGGCTAAGGACAAAGTGGAAGGCGATACTCCGAAAAAACGGGATGAAGCCGAGCTTCGTCCCCCATGGCCAGCACCGGGCGCCCTTCCACATCTTTGTGGACGAGGCGGAATTCGATAAGGCAGGCAGCAGGGTGCTCGCCTTGGGCATGGCCGTGAGCCAGCATGGTCCCCGCATCATGGCCGAAGGCGGTGAGCTGCTCGAAGCCGTCCTCGCCGACATGTGGGCTCCGGGCGATGCCACGGCGCTTCGCCGTCGCGGGCTGCACTATGCGGATGCCACCGAGGACCTTCGCTCGGACTACATCAAGCTCCTCGCCGCGCTGCCGTTCGAAGGCTATGTCGCCTTCGCCGATTGCGAGAGGCCCGGCGAATACGAGGACACGTACCTGCGGCTCCTTGGAGCGATGATCCGCCGACGTCTGATGGCTGCCGAAAGCCAGTATGCCTTGATCGTTTGCGAGCGGAACAGCAAGGTCTCGGAGGAGCGGGTGAGGGCGTGCATCGGGCGTGCGTTCGACGAACTCAAGGTTCGCGACGACCGCCGCCCGCGGAACGTCTTCGTCGAGTTCGTGTCGAAGCCGCACCTCGGCGTCAGCGCGCCCGACTTCCTCCTCGGCGTCCTCGGCAAATACCTGCGTTCCAACCCGGCGCCGGATGGCAGGCCTGAAGGACGCGACCGCCTGATGTTCGAAAGGCTCCGGGACAAGTACAGGCTGATCTTGGACCTGTCGACCTGGACCGAATATTCGCGACGGCGGCCGATCCTGCCCTGGGCCGGCGCTTGACGCATGGGCCCTCGTCATCATCGGGCGGCGGGGCAGGCAGGAAAAACCCAGCAACACGGCAACAGAGCGGGTGCCGCCCATGGGCGTGGAAAGCCGGTTCGGCTGGCTCGACTGCCGATGCGAACGTTCCTATTATGTTCTCGAATGGGGGCGCCACCATGCCAGATCTGAGCGAGCCTGAAGGCGACCATGCAGAGGCGGCGTCCAATGACGGCGTCGATGCGGTCCTGCGAGAGTTCGCCGGAGACTGGCGGGCCGCCATCGGCGCGCTGCTCCATGACATCGACGTCCTGGCGAGGGACTACGACGCGGGCATCTCCAGAGGCTTCATCAGGGGTCGCCCGCGACTGGCACGCACGCGCCCACTCTCGAGGTGATGCAGCGGCGCGGCTCGTAGCGTCGACCTGGCTATGCCGACGGAGCCGCATCCTCGCGCAGCGGGAGCGCGCGATGCTGCTGCCGCTCCCAGGTCTCGATCAAGAACAGGGCCGCCGAGCTCGCGGCGTTCAGGCTCAGTCGTGCGATCCGGGCATCGATCCGCTTGAAGCCGCGCTCCCTTCCGTGGGCGTCGCCGCCGTGGGTCCGTAGGGCGCCCACCCCCTTCGCCACGGACGTAAGCCCGCCGAGGATCTGGCGGACATCCAGCTCGATCTCGGGAGGCAGGTCCGAACGGCCGGGCGAGAGGTTCAAGGCGTCCTGGGTCGCTCTCATGAGGCCGTCGACGTCCTTCTTGGCGGGCAGGGCGAGGTGGAGCTCGACGAGGATCGAGCGGCAAACGGACTCGATGAGCGAGCAGGCTGCGGTGACGGCGTCCTCCGGATCATCGTCGATGCTCTTCTGCGCCCGCGAGATGTCTCGCTGCACGGTGTCGAAATCCAGCACCGCGATCTTGGCGGCCACGGCCATGACCGCCGCACCAGAAGCGGTCCGCTGCACCAGCTCGGCCTTCCCGCCGGCGATCGACACAGCGAGGCCATCGCCCTCCAACGCCCCGTTCAGGTGCGCGACGACGGCATGCCCCTTCTCCGGCATGCTCACGTATCCCCGGGGATCGGCTACCCGCTCGATGACCCGCACGAGCGCCGGAGGATCATGCTGAGCGATGCGGCGCAGGCATTCCCTCGTCGCAGGAACACGGGAGAGGACGCCGATCCGCATGTCCACGCCGCAGTCGAGGAAGAACTGCTCCAACATGGGCCCTGACCGGTAGTTGCCGATCGGCGGGCCCGTATCGTTGCCGGCGCCCCCCGTGATCACGTCCACGAGCGCGCCGATGACGAAGGGTGAGAACGAAGACATAGCTCGATCCATATCAGCGGGCTGAGGAGTCGCGCATGGCTGACGGGATCGTCGCGAAGCCCGTGAAAGCGATGCGGGTATTCACGAAGAGTGTCTGAAAGAGGAGCTTATGAAGCATGCCGAAGTAGCTAGAAACTATCGAATGTAAAGAAGCCGATGGATGGCGCATGTGCGCGACCCCGACGTGGTTGGAGGAAACGTCTGAGACCAAGGTCGGCATCCTGGACTCGACCAAGCAGGTCTACCACGAGGGCGAGGAGGGGCGCCTGATGACGGCCATCATCGACGCCCCCATCGCGAGCGAGACCGAGGGCTGGCTCACGCGTTCAGCACTAAGGCAAGGCCGGTGCGCGCTGGGGCAAGAGTTCCCGGCGCGCACCGGCGCATCATGCCGCCGGCTCGAAGCCGGGGAACAGCGGGCGTATGGATCCATGGCCGAGCAGCTTCGAGAACCGCCTGAAATCCTTGTTCTGGCGCTGCCACTGTCCGTCAACGATGTCCGGGCGGTGAGGAGGCCAATTCGGAGCGGGCGAGCGCCGTGCGCCCGCCCCGGTCCGAGGCGATCGGCCATGCGCGCGAGCTCAATCCCAGCACGCTGCCCCTGGTCGAGCGGGTCCGCCATACGACGGGCGGGAGCCCGGACAAAGCCCTGAAAGCGGCGCAGGGGGGCTTCGCATAGACCGTCTTTCCAAAGCGGAGCCCTCCGCCAACCCGCCCTTGCTCATCCAGCCGCAGCACCCGCAGGAGCTCTCAATCGACGAGGCGCGCTTCGAGCCCGGGGAACGGGCGGCCGTGGACCTTCCGAAGGAATCATCTGGAACGAAGGCCGGGAGCGGCGGGACTCCATTTAGCGGGCTGCGGCCCGACGTTTCGTCCAGGCGGGCTTCGACATAGTGTTCGACGACGATGCGGCCGCCGAGGCCGCGGACCTCGTCTGCCTCAAGGAGGAGCCGGGGCTCGCGTGCAGCGCATGACGGCGCAGGGGGGATCCGAACCCGGCCCCAAGGGAACCAGAAGCATGACCGGATTGAAGCGCACAGCCCTCATCTACGACTTCGACGGGACGCTCGCTGGGGGAAACCTGCAGGAGCAGAGCTTCATCCCGGACATCGGCATGTCGCGCGAGGCATTCTGGGCCGAGGTAAAGGACCGAACCCGGGAGCACGACGCCGACGAGATCCTCGTCTACATGCACCTCATGCTCGAGAAGGCGGCCGAGGCCCGCATCACGGTGTCGCTCGACGCACTGCGACGACATGGCGAGCAGGCCCAACTGTTCCCGGGACTCGCCGATCGCTCATGGTTCAAGCGGGTCGACGCGCATGCGGCGGGGCTCGGCTTGGCGCTCGAGCACTACATCGTCTCATCGGGGATCGACGAGATGATCCGCGGCTGCCCGATCTCCGACGTGTTCCGCAACGTGTTCGCGTCCAAGTTCATCTACAAGGATGGCCAAGCCGCCTAGTGCACTGACGCAAACGGAGGATTCGCAGGGCGTTCAATTCGTGCGAGTCTGCGGGCATGGCCCAAACCGTCTCGCTTCTTCTCTCGGCCGAAGATCGTGCCGGGCTTCAAGGGATCATCGAGGACCGCGGCCGACCCTTGAAGCACATTCAGCGGGCGCAGATCGTCCTGCTCTCGGCGGAGCGTCTGCCGGTGCTGGAGATTGCCAAGCAGGTCTGCATCAGTCGGCCGATGGTTTGGCGCTGGCAGCAGCGTTTCGCCGAAGAGGGTGTCGAGGGTCTGCTGCGGGACAAAACCCGTCCGCCCGGCATCCCGCCGGTGCCGCAGGCCAAAGTTCATGCGGTCGTCGAGCGCACCCTGCGCGAACCGCCCGGGGCCGTCACCCACTGGACCGGCCGCGCCATGGCAAGGGCTATGAATCTGTCGCTTCGGACCGTTCAGCGCATCTGGCAGGCCCATAAGCTGCAACCGCATCGGATCAGGACCTTTAAGCGCTCTACCGATCCCGAGTTCGCCGCCAAGCTTGATGATGTCGTCGGCCTGTACATGGACCCGCCCCGCCATGCGGTGGTGATGTCCATCGACGAGAAGAGCCAGATTCAGGCGCTCGACCGTACCCAGCCCGGATTGCCAATCAAGCGGGGCAAGTGCGCGTCCATGACCCATGACTATAAGCGCAACGGCACCACGACCTTGTTTGCGGCCCTCAACGTGCTCGAAGGCAAGGTGATCGGCCGCTGCGTGCCCCGCCATCGGCATCAGGAGTTCATCCGCTTCATCGCGACGGTCGAGCGATCCGTGCCAGCCGGAAAGGTCATCCACGCCATCCTCGACAACTATGCCGCTCACAAGCATCCGAACGTGTTGGCCTGGCTCGCCGATCACCCGCGATGGACGTTCCACTTCACGCCGACCTCGTGCTCCTGGTTGAACGCCGTTGAGGGCTTCTTTTCCAAGCTCACTCGGCAGAGCCTAAAACGAGGCGTCTTCCGCTCGGTCGAGGACCTCGAACAGGCCATCATCCGCTACATTGCTGCCGCAAACAGGAACCCAAAACCCTTCCGCTGGACCGCAACCGCCAAGGCGATCACGACAAAACTCAAACTGAACCATCCGTCTGAGTCAGTGCACTAGCCCGGCGTCGGGATCAACTACACGACAAAGACCCAGTATATGTTTCGCATCAACAAAAGCATTGAGAATCACTGGGACAGCGCCGCCGTCAACCGGTTCACGCCCGAGGCGCAAAGGCCGGTCCCCTTCAAGCGGATGATCTTCGTCGGCGATGGTGAGACCGACATCCCGACGATGAAGATGCTGACCTACCAGGGCGGCTACTCGATCGCGGTCTACGACCCAGGCCGCAGCAGCCGCGACCTCGACAAGATCCACGCGCTGATCTCGGACGACCGCGTCGACTTCGTCGCCCCCGCCGATTAACAGGAGAAGTCGCAGTTGGACATCACCGTGAAGGGCGTCCTCGGCCGCATCGCGCGCACAATGCGCCCGAGCCTATCACGTGATGGCTGCGGGTCTGAGCGTGGAGCTGCGCACATCGGACGGTTAAACGGCCCGACCCGCGTCAGATGCTCAAGCAATGGCCCGCGATAGTCGCCTTCTGAAAGATAGACCCCTGCAGACCACGAAACCGAAACCCGTTCGCAAACGGCACCATTACGTGCCCGAGATGATCCTGCGTAGGTTCACCTCCAATGGTGCCGATCTGTATATCTACAGCAAGCGGGACAAAGAGCCGGGCATACGGAGAAGCAAGACCAACAATGCCTTCGTGGTGGGTCATGGGTATTCCAAGACCGACAAGCACGGCGTGAAGACGGCCGAACAGGAGGAGCGGTTCAGCGGTTCGGAAGGTCGCTGGTCCGCGGCTCTGGACGCGGTCGTCGCGGCGGCCAAGTCTGGATCGATGTCCGGTGCCCAGGCGCTCCGGGACGACGTCGTCGAGTTCTTCTACTACCAGTGGATCAGGACCCCGGAATTCATCCAGGGCATCGACGGATACGAGAACTTCGCGCCGCTCCTCGAACGGTACGTTAAGGAATGGATTGAAGAGTTCCGTCCGCTGACGGGAGACGAGGCGAAATCGCTGGTGGGCCCGGAGGCCGCGTCCCGGTTGCGTCAGAACACCATCGTGGACTCCCTTGCCTCCCCGATGAGCCCGGAAGTTGCGGCAGTCCTCCGCACATGCCGATTCGATATCGTGCTCATCGGAGACGACCAGGAGCCGTTCGTCATCGGCAGCCAACCCGTGGTCACGGTCAGCCGCCCAACATCAGTGCTTCTGATCACGCGTCCGGGCGCCGATCTCTGGCTGCCCATCGCATCCCGCGCGGCGATCAAGATGGTGCCGCGCTCTTCCGGGCTCGGGATCCAAACCGCCACCGAGCGGCAGGTGAGAGACGTCAACGACGCCATGTTCGCGCAATGCGATGCGATCGGCGGCGAGTCGCACGAGGTGGTCGAGAGCGTGCTGGTCCGGGCGAACGCGCGATTCGCTTCAGCTTAGGGCCTGGACCGACCGAACGGCACCGATCAGCCGGCGAAAATCAGCGTTGTCCCTACTGCCCTTCCACTCGTTGGCGAAGCGGCAGACGATCTGCAGGTTGCCGCGCGCGTAGTGTCCGGAGCTGTCAATCCGGTCCAGCGAGCACAGCATAGCCCGGTCCTCCGTATCGCCATCCAGGTAGTAAGGCAGGTCGGTCAGGGCGCAGATGCCTTCCTGAATATCGAGCAGGCCAATTATGTACTTCTCTAACTCGATCTGGCTGGCGAACCCGAGGTCCTTGTTCTTCATGGTCGAGAGCACCTGCTGGCCGTTGGAGTGCGCCACGGTCTTCATCGCCGTATCGGCCATCCGCCAGGCCGCCTTCTGCCTGCCATTGTAGATCGTGCCCGGACCGCCCTTGCCGATCTTCGCCGTCGTCTTCTTCTTCCATTCGGGACGCGAGTGCCACCGCGAAAGATCGTCGCCGTTCACAAGCGCGAGCGCATAGTCAGCGTTATCCGGACCCAGCGCCTGCAGCGTGCCCTCGGTGAACAGGAACTCCTTGGCCTTCGGATGGAGCGCGTTCCAGTCGAGCCGGTTGCCGGCACGGTTGAGGTCAGACCACGGCCCGCAAGGCTTATGGCAGACGACCACCGTCGGGCGATCGCCCACCGGTTCAACCTTCTCCTCGAAGGCGGGCGGCGCCGCGGTCGAGACCGTCCACCAGAGCTCGTCCTTCTGGCGGTGGATCCAGAGGTCGTGCTCGGTCTCAGCGATGATGGTCATGAGATTGAACCAGCGCGATGCGACCGTCTTGGGCGGCGATATACCGGCGGCCGTCTTGCCGAGCATGGCACGTTGCAGGTAGCCCTCCCGGTTACCCGCTGCCCAAAGAGGCTGGATGCCAACGTCGTTCATCGTGGCGACGGTGCCGCGCGACTTGCAGACCGGCCACTCGTAGTTCTCGCGTCCGAAGTTCGCGATGTAGACCTTCATCTGCCGTTCCGTTCCTCTCGCTGCTAGATAGCATGCAGGGAGCACGGCGGCATAAACCTTCCGGCAACTCGCAACCCCCGCTGGCGGCGACTGGGATCCAACCGTTGCGCCACCGGCCCCCCAGCAACCCTCCCTACCGCACAGGCCGACCTCCGGCCTACCCTGGAAGAAGTCCGTAATCCTCAAGGTCAGCCCAGAGCGCCGCGACACCCGCGGCCAGCCCTTGTCCTGCTGGCATCGACCCGGCGAGCCTGCCGAGTCCACTGCGAAGGACCTCGCGTCATGCCGGCCCCCTGTCCCACGCCTCCATTCAAGCGTCGACCAGGTCGCCGCCGAGCCGGAGCGCGAGCATCCCGGTACAAAGGCCCGCGCCAGCGTGAGAGCCTGATCGGAAGCCTGATCGCTCAATCAGCGCCGTTCCCCTCGGTGCAGACGATCCGAGTTCTTCAACACAATCGGTCGGGAGCGGCCCCGCCTGACGCGGGCGCCCGTATGTCCGCTTCCCGGCAACATGCTGGTGTCTGCTATTGGCGCATCATGGCCGAAATGCGTCTGTCTGGTTTCGGCACGGGACGGGAAACAAGCGGATATGGCGCCAGCGATGCCGATCGCTTCCGGTCGTCCTTGGTTTGACATTGCTGTCGTTCGCGATTGCGCCGAAGTTTGGCCTTCTCCTTCAATTGGAGGATGCCGGATCACTCAGCTTCAAGGAGGTTCAAAGACGAAAATCATCGCAAATGAGGGGGTCACTCGTGAACTTCGTCGGATCCATAAGCTTTTACGGTATCATCACAACCGCTGCGCTCTGTGGAGTTGTCGGGCCGGCGGCTGCTTCGGTGGTCAACCTTGTGACGAACGGCAGCTTCGAGGGCACAACAGGGGTAGCCCCAAGTGGCTGGTCCGTGGGTGGCTCAGTCTTCGACGGTTACGGCCCGGTTGCAATCGCGTACGGTCAAACGGGGCTTTACCCTGTCGGGGCGCAGGGCGAGTCTGTGCCAGTCGACGATGCATCGTCGGCCAGCCCCGACGCGGCGGGAGCGAACGGCGTCTACTTTGTCAGTGACGAAGCCAAGAACCTCTCACTCTCTCAATATGTCTACTTGACCCCAGGAAGCTACAAAATTGGCTTCGATAGCTATGACACATTGAACGGTGCCTCGCAGCCGCACGATGCAGTGCTTACGGCTCAGATTGCCGGGGTTCAGCTCACCAGCTTCAAGTTGTCGAGTGTTTCCCCCGGCTCATGGTCTTCTCACACGGGAAAGGCAAAGATTGAGACCGCTGGCGATTACCTTGTGAGCTTTGCGTTCAACACACCGGATACGCCCACCGATCCGGTTCCTAGCAATGCTGGCGGCGAGTACAACGCCAAAGATGTGGTGATTGATCGGGCGTTCGTGATCGCAGCTTCGGGCGGCGGCGGAACAATTGTTTCTTCGGTCCCTCTTCCGGCCTCCGCACCAATGTTCGGTGCGGCGCTGCTGGCTTTAGGCGCTGTCGGTTACGGTTTGCGGCGTAAGGTCGAAACAACCGCCAGGTCGACTTAGCAATCAACGCTCGCGCATGCGGCTAAGCCTTCGAGCCATTCTCAGTTGGGTCGGAGCACGGCTTCACGCCGGATGAGTCAGGTTGCGCAACGACGTGAGGCAAGGTGCAGATCATGGGCGAGGCCGGGGCAACGTTACCTGCAGAGATCGCGGCATTCGCGGCAGCCTATACCAATGTCATCCTGATACCGGGGCCGAGCTTTGTCGTCGTCTGCGAAGCAGGGCTTTCGACGACACGGCGCGAGGCCAGCCTCGTCGCTGTGGGTGTAGCATGCGGAGCGGGGGTTCTCGCCACCACGATTCTTCAAGCTGCGCCCGTGCTCCGGACTTCGCCCGAGTTGATGAGCGCGGGTCGAGTAGGCTGCGCCTTAATCCTGCTCGTCATGGGGTTAAAAATCCTTTGTCATTCGCTCATGCAAGCCCGCAAAGCTGGGCAACCTGGCTCGTCTGACATCGCGCGAACACGATTCATGACCGGCTTCATCGCCGCTGCCACGAACCCGGTCAGTTTTGCATCGTTCACGGCCGCCGCGCTGGCGGTCAGACGCACCGAGCACGGAGACTGCTTCATCGTCGCCGTCATGATCTTTCTGATGGCGCTGGCATGGTTCAGCACTCTGGCCTTTGTGTTCTCACGGCCTTTTCTGACCGTGCATTATAATCGTGCGGCAAGGACGCTCGGCTCCGTTATGGGGTGCGTTCTGATGGTTAAAGCCGTGTCGTTCCTCATGTCTGCACTATGAACATCAGGTTGCCTTCGCGGGTAGCATCTGCTCGAGTTCCTGCAAAATACGCGGCCAGTGCTGAAAGAAGATCAGGGTTCCGGCATCTTCCAAGATCTCGATGTCGAGCGTCGGAAACATGGTCATCAATTCCCGGATGGTTTCGGCCGGCGTCTGTTGATCCTCAGCGCCTTGCAACAGGCGAACCGGCACTCTGCAGCCGTAGACTAGGTGCGACCAGTCGGTCTCGCTGTCGATGCATTCCCGTGCGAACGCGTCGTGAGCCGAATGGGTCGCGCCCAAGCAGACCTCGGAGCCGAGCAGGATGGCTTCACGGACCTCGGGCACGGAGAACGTTCGCATGTCGGCGGCTGAGTCTGCATGCACCGATCGAAAGAAGCGCTCGTTGCCAATCCGACGCGCCAGGGCGAACCCGGCTTTGACTAGGAAGGGGAGGATCTGTGGGGCATACCTTGCATTCGCCAGGATGAAGCGATGCCACTTTCCCATGCGATCGTACTGGGCGGCCGTCATGACCGGGAGGGCTGCCGAGCATCCGTAAATCCCCGTGACGCGCATTGGTGCAAGGACAGCCAGGGCCAGCGCGAAGCGGAAATCGGCCCCAAGGGCCAGGATGGCACAACGCGTAACGCCGAGATGGTCCAAAAGCCGCTGGAGGTCGGCGCCTGTCGCCTCGGCGTAGTTCTTCACCGTCCTGGGTTGAGGCGAGGAGTAGCCATAGCCGGCGCGCACCGGCGTGATCACGCGCAAGTTGCTCCGGAAGGCGGCGAGTTCGGCGGCTCGAGGCCAGCGCACCAGGCCATAGTCGATCGGCAGGTAGAGGCAAGGGCGTCCACCCGGGCATCCGAACTCGATCCAGTCGAAGCGCCGTCCGTCGGGCATTCGCATGGTCTTGGGTGCAATAGGGCTCAGGTGCTGGGAACCGCTGAACGAGTCCTCCGCCCGTGCGGTCGCGCCGACGACGTCCATCAATCCAAGCGTGATGCGGATCAACTCGGCTTGTGAGCGCGTGCCGGTCTTAGCCAGGATCGATGCGAGGTGCGACTTGATGGTTTCGGTCGACCGTTCGCTTGACAAGGAGATCTCCCGGACGGAGCTGCCCTCGGCAAGCGCACGCACAACGTCGACTTCAGCTCGGGTGAGCGTGAACGCGTCTCGGATGGTTTGTGACAGGTGCTCGGGCCAACCGACCTCAGTGGTTCGAACCAGGACCGTGGCCGGTCCACCGGCCGTCGCTCGCCGCGCGAGATGGAACATGATGGGACGGTGACTCGCAACCGAGACGAAGCGCAACAGCAACGACTCGGTCCCCTCGGCAGCTATAGTCCGACGAAGGGCAGTACGAAGCGCGGCAACATCCTCCGGGGCGAGCGTGAGTTGATTGAGCCCATCACCGCTGCGGACTCCCAGAAGGTCTGCGGCGGCCCGGTTCGCCTGATCGATGGACAGACCGCTGCCGACGAGGAAGGCGGCCTTCACGTCCTTGTCGATGGGGAATCCTTCGGTGGTGGCCTTCGTCTCATAGAGTCGCTGGAGGAAGATGCTGGCCCGATCGACATGGGCTTGAATCGCGACGTCGTTCGCGATGTGGGCTCGCGCTCCAGCCTCGGCTTCGCGTCTCAGGACGGACAGACGGCGTTCCCACACGTCCAGCATGGCCTCGTACCGCTCCGGGTCAACGGCAACATCGTAGATCCGGTCGATGATTTCGTCAGTCGTATCTTGTGTGCCCATGGGTCTCACCCCGGCATCGATCGGCGATAATTTCCGCGACCCGCCCGTCCTGCGCTTGCATGTAGGACGGGACCGGACGCGCTTCGCCCCAATGACTTTGTCACGTTTCCCCCGTTCGGGGGAGGCCAATCCGCAAATATCCGGTCTGAATAAGCAAGTACGATGAGGATAGGGCCGTTGATGCTGCTCTCGATCAATCATGCGCTCACTTCAGAGCCAAAAACGTCGTGCGCCTCACGTGATTTCGCTCGGGTCGAGTGCTCCGATGACGTTGATCTCCTCGGCGTCGGTCGGCTCGCGTTCGCCTCTGGCGACGCCGCTGCTGATGGCATGCTGGACGGCGTCGCTCTTCTGGGCAGGGCGGCGATGCTACTCGACCGCTCAGGCATGGTCACTTGCATGAACGCCGCGGCGGCTAACCTCTACCCGGCCGCTCTCGGCGTACGGGGAGGACGGCTCTTCGCGCGATGTCGCTCCGCTGAACAGTCCCTGCGCGCTTTGATCTCGTGCGCAATCTCGCCAGTTCCACCGCACGAGCATTCCACCTGCCTTGCGGTGCGACTACCTCGCTTAAACGGCAAACATCCGCTCCTTGCCCGAGCCATGCCCCTTTCCACGGCGACAGTGGGAATTTGCCGTTATGCAGCGGCCGTGTTGTTCCTGATCGATCCAAACCGGCACCATGGAGCCGATCCTGAGATGCTGCAGACCGCCTTCGGTCTGACACGCGCAGAAGCACGCTTGGCCGGCATTCTGGCGAGTGGGACCGACCTGTCCGAAGCCGCAGATCAGCTCGGGATCTCAAGACTGACGACGCGCTCACACCTTCGGTCGATTTTCGCCAAGACAGGGACATGCCGACAAGGGGAGCTCGTGGCTCTTCTCTCGCGTGTCGCCGGCTAACTTTTGAAACGCGCGCAAAAACGATTCACCCAAATGCCTGCACTGCCCGTTGTTTTGAGTGCGCCTTTTTGTAACCGAATGGGGAGGTCACACGATGCGCAAATAATGAACCCTCACCCGCTGAGTAAACATCAGCGTAATTGATTGCTTATCAGGTCTGCTGGGTTAGGCCATAGTTGGAAATGTTTTCACGACCCGGACTACCCAATAGGGCCGACCACCATGTTGACATGTTTAATTCGTCAAGCCCTGACGACGTCGCCGCGCTGATAATCCACGAGATGACGTTTGTGTTGTTGCAAACGTGTCCGATCCGAGGTCGCGTCCGTACTCGCTTCCGCTTCATCTCACCTGTTCGGGGGAAGACATGCTTGGCGCAGCGGCTAACCTTCAATTTCGCCGGCTTCCGCTAAGACGAGGTGCGTGATGGACTATACGGGTTTGGCCGCGTTCGGCCCCGCTTGGGTGCAAAACCTCTTCGAGGCTACGTCGGTCGCCATGGTGGTCGCTACAGTTGCGACATGTTTCTTTGATTATCTATTTCGAACACAACAGCCTCCCCGCGGCAGTAGCGAGCTACGCGGGAATTTGGGTGACGCGGCAGTCAGGCGGCGCGGTCTGACGTGCG
>NZ_JARPVX010000091.1:0-14152 GCF_033947565.1 Lichenihabitans sp. Uapishka_5 | reverse complement strand
CGGCGGCCGACACCGTGAAGCGCGTCGCCCAGGAACTCGGCGGCAAGTCGCCCAATATCATCCTGCCCGACGCGGATTTCGCGGCGGCGGTGCGGTTGGGCGTCGAGGCCTGCCTCGGCAACTCGGGCCAGTCCTGCGACGCGCCCACCCGCATGCTTGTGCCGGCCGACCGGCACGAGGAGGCCTTGGCGGTCGCCCGCGCCGCGGCCGAAAGTCAACGCGTCGGCCCCCCGCAGGACGAGGCGACCGTGCTCGGGCCCGTGGTCAGCCAGGCGCAATTCGACAAGATCCAGCGCCTCATCGTGGCCGGCCTCGCCGAGGGCGCCACCCTGGTGACCGGCGGACCGGGCCGGCCCGAACACCTCAACCGCGGCTACTACGTGCGCCCGACCGTGTTCGGTCATGTGCGGCCGGAGATGACGATCGCCCGCGAGGAGATCTTCGGCCCCGTCTTGTCGGTCCTGTCCTACCGCGACGAGGAGGAGGCGATCGCGATGGCCAACGACACGGTCTACGGCCTCGCGGCCTACGTGCAGTCGACGGACCTCGCCCACGCGCGGCGCGTCGCGAAGCGTCTCCAGGCCGGGCAGGTGCAGATCAACTATCCCGATTGGGACACCCACGCCCCGTTCGGCGGCTACAAGCAGTCCGGCAACGGGCGCGAATATGCCGACTTCGGCATCCACGACTTCCTCGAGATCAAGGGGATCGTCGGCTATGGCGCCTGATCGACGCTCACGGCGCCAAGGCGCGTATCGCGACATCCTCACCCGTCGGTGACATGCCTGCCCGCCGTTGCCGAAACGGCACTGCTGTGTCGATCAAAAGTGGCCTTGTGAGGCGGAGCCCGGTGCTGTGAATTCGGCGTTCCCCGACGACGGTCGCCGGGGGTTGGGACGTTTTCGGCAGGACGCGCATGACCTTTGCAACGATGGCGTCGCGCGATCGGCCAAGCCTCGGCCTCGACTCACTGCTGCAACAGGCGCGTCGTCACAGCGCCGAATTCCCGGATGTGCTGGCCAATCACCTGCCCATGATTCTGGTCGCGCTCGACAGGCTCGGGGCGAGCCCAGAGCGCAAGGCGGCGTTCCTCGCCACCTACCGCGACACGAAGGGGCTTGTTGCCACGCCCGATGCCGTGGGCCCGATCGACGCCGCGTCCTGGACAACCATCCTGGGCGATCGCACGCGGGAAACGGATGCCCGGGCGTTCTTCACCGGCGAGGTCGCACGGCTGGGCATCCAGAACGCGGTCTCGGCCTATCTGCCGCGTCTCGCCCCGGGCGTAGCAGGTAGCGCGTTGCACCCGCTGATGCGGCTCGCCTATGGGGTGCTGCAGAGCGATCCGGCCGAGGTCGGAACCGCTCTCGGCTACTGGGCCTGTTGCTACCTTCCCCTGCCGCCATCGACCGGCGCGACGCCCGAAACCGACGACCCGGGGGTGGTCCTGGCTCGCGTGACAGCCTTGCCGGGATTGCGTGCGCTTCCAGCCTACGACCACCTGTGGCACGCGATCCGGGCCACGGCCGCAGACCCGGATTTCGCGCAGGCCGTCGACTGGCTTCGCATCGACGCCGGAACGCCGGCTCGGGTCGCGGCGACATCGCTGGCGCTTTACGCGGCTACGATGGACTTCGCGGCCCTGCACGCCGTCACAGGTGCCCATTGGGTGCGGGTGGTGTCGGGCGTCTGCCCCGACCCCGGCCTGCTCCGCTGCTTCTGGCAGGCCGTCGCGGCGCTGGTGCCGAGCATCGGCTTTCCGACCCTGCCAGACGCGGCGGCCCTCGAAACCTGGCGGCACCTGCCATGCCCGGACTGGGCAGCCATCAAGGCGACGGCCGTGGCGTCGGATGACGAACACGACATCAGCCTCGTGTTCTCGGCCAACGAGGAGGAGAAGATCTATGGCGACCGGCTCTACCGCGTCGTGGCGGCCCGGCGCGTCGGGCTCATCCCATGAGTGATCCCTTGCCGTCTGACGACACGCGGCTGCTGCTCCGCGACGCCACCCTGGCGGATGAACGGCGGGTCGACGTGGCTGTGGCGGACGGGCGCATCGCTGCGATCGCCGACGTCGGGGCACTGACACCCGCCGATGGTGCATCTCTGAACTGCCTCGGCGGGCTGCTCTCGCCCTCTTTCGTCGAAGGCCATATCCACCTCGACAAGACGTTGCTCGGCCTGCCGCTGATCCCCCATCGGCCCGGTGCGACCGTGGCCGCACGCATCCAGGCCGAGAAGGACCTGCTCAGGACGTTGCCCCTGTCGATCGAAGAGCGGGGCGGCCGCCTGATCGAGCAGATCGTGGCCTTCGGCACGGGGGCGGTGCGGACCCATGTGGATATCGACACCGAGGTCGGCCTGTCCGGGCTCGAAGCCATCCTGCGCCTGAAGGAGCGGTTCCGGACCCTTATCGACATGCAGATCGTCGCCTTTCCGCAAAGCGGCATCCTGCGCGACCCCGGCACGGCCGACTTGCTCGATGCCGCGGTGGCGGCTGGTGCAAACCTCGTGGGCGGCCTCGATCCTGCCGGCATCGATGGTGACGTCGGTGGACACCTCGATGCCATCTTCGCCATTGCCGAGCGGCGCAGCGCCGGCATCGACATC
Source organism: Lichenihabitans sp. Uapishka_5 (assembly GCF_033947565.1). Classification (NCBI taxonomy): domain Bacteria; kingdom Pseudomonadati; phylum Pseudomonadota; class Alphaproteobacteria; order Hyphomicrobiales; family Lichenihabitantaceae; genus Lichenihabitans; species Lichenihabitans sp. Uapishka_5. The sequence continues at coordinate 11,542 of NZ_JARPVX010000091.1, read as the reverse complement.
CACCTCCACGATCCTGGGGCGCTCGGCGCCTTCACGTTGCGTGACATCGCGGCGCGGACGCAAGCTGCCGGGCTCGGCGGCCGTGTCGCGGTCAGCCATGCCTATGCGCTCGGAGCCCTCGACGATGCCACGTTCGATAGCACTGCCGCAGCGCTTGCCCGGGCCGGCGTCGCGATCATGACCAACGCGCCGGGCACCGGGCCGATGCCGCCGGTGTTGCGCCTCCGGGACGCCGGCGTGACGGTGTTCGCGGGCTCGGACAATATTCGCGACGCCTGGTGGCCCTATGGCGACGGCGACATGCTCGACCGGGCGGCCGTGATCGGCTACCGGCAGGGCTTCTTCTCGAACGACGACCTCGCTCACGCTTTCGCAATGGCGACGGCGCTGCCGGCCGCCGTCCTCGGCCTGCCCGGCTACGGGCTCGCGGTCGGCGCCGCTGCCGATCTCGTGCTGTTGCCCTGCGCCGGCATTGCAGAAGCGGTGCTCGAGCGGCCCCGCGCCCGCACGGTGCTGAAGCGCGGACGGGTCGTCGCCGCAGACGGGGTCCTGTCGGGCGCAAGCGCATTCGGAAACAGCCTATGACCCGCCCTTCCTCGCGCTGGTGGTGGGATCTGTCGACCCGCGAGTTCGCGGAACTCGACATGGCGCAGGTGGTCGCCGTGCTGCCGGTCGGCGCCGTCGAGCAGCACGGGCCGCATCTGCCCGTCAGGGTCGATGCCGCCATCAATGCCGGGATTGTGGCGCGCGCCGTGGACCTGATGCCGGACGACCTTCCGGCTCTCGTGTTGCCGGCGCTGCCGGTCGGCAAGTCGAACGAGCACCTCGCCTATCCGGGCACACTGAGCCTGCCCTACGACCTTCTCGCGCGCTTGTGGTTCGAGGTGGGAAAAAGCGTGTGGCGGGCCGGCGTGCGCAAGATCATCATCTGGAACTCGCACGGCGGCCAGCCGCAGGTGGTGGAGATCGTCTGCCGTGAACTCCGGGTTGAACTCGGCATGTTCGCGGTGGGCGCCTCCTGGTTCCGCGCGATCGACACGACCGACCTGTATTCGCTGGCCGAACGTCGCCATGGCATCCATGGCGGCGAGTCCGAGACGAGCGTCATGCTGCATCTGCATCCCGAGTTCGTGCGCATGGATCACGCCGCCGACTTCCGTCCCCGCTCGATGGAGATCGAGCAGCGGGGCGGCATGCTGAGCCCGGAACAGGGCATCGGCTACGGCTGGCAGGCCCAGGACCTCCATCCCGCGGGCGTCGCCGGCAATGCGGCCGCGGCCGACCCTGTCCGTGGCAAGGAGGAAGTCGAGCGCGCTGCCCGGGCTCTGGTCCGGCTCGTTCGCGAGGTGGCCGACACCTCGATGGATGTGGTCACGGACAAAACCGCTTTCGCGCCGGTCCGGAGCCGGTGATACGGTTGGCGGCACGGTTGTGATCGCAAGCGCGCCTCACCGCTTCCCGCTCGACGGCGGGCTCGCAGCAGCCAGCACAGCCTCCCTGGCCATCGACAAGCCGGCCTATGGGGCGTTCAGCGCCAAGGCGCTCGACCAGGGCTACGACCGCCTCACGGTTTGGGTTGCCACAGCCGCGACATCGCCAGACCTGTATCGCGACCTCATCGGCCAGATCCCGATCAAGGGCGGCGTGCTAGGGGCAGACACGCACGCCGTGCTGGACGCCCTCCCGGCCTGACGCCGGACCACCCGGAGACGTGTCATGGATCAGTCCGACGATGCCCTGGGCCTGGCAGGGTCCATTCGGGCCGGCGCGTTGTCGGCCCGCGACGCCATGGCGGCGGCTATGCGGCGCGCCGAGGCCGCATCGCATCTCGGCGCGATCCGCTTCCTCGATGCCGAGCGCGGCCTGCGGCAGGCCGAGGCGCTCGACGTGCTGCTTCGCCGCGATCCCGCCCGCGCCGCCACGATGCCGTTCTTCGGCGTCCCATTTTTGATGAAGGATCTTGGCGCGGTGGCGGCCGGGTTTCCGGTGGTGGCCGGCTCGCGGCTCCTGCGCGACGCGCCGGTGCCGACAATCAGCAGCGATCTCGCCCGGCGTTTCGAGGCCGCGGGCCTGGTGCTGTTCGGGGTTACCACGGTGCCCGAGTTCGGCATGACCCTGGCCACCGAACCCGCCCTTGGTCCCGTCGCCCGCAACCCGTTCGACCTGGACCGGACTCCTGGCGGCTCATCGGGCGGTGCCGCAGCCGCGGTCGCGGCCGGGATCGTTGCCCTGGCCCAGTCCGGCGATGCAGGCGGATCCACGCGCGTGCCGGCCGCATGCTGCGGCCTCGTAGGCTTGAAACCGACCCGCGCCGCGATCCCGGGTGGCCCGGCCTTTGGCAATCATCTTCAAGGACTCGCCTGCGAAGGGGTGTTGAGCCGCAGCCTGCGCGATACGGCGGCCGCGCTCGATGCGATCGCGGGTCGGGCACAAGGGCCGGAGCCCGATCCCGATCTCGGCGGATCGGCCCTGCAGCTGTTGTCGCGCCCCGTCGCACCGTTGCGGATCGGCTGGTGTGTCGAGGGTCCGCCGGAGTTCCCGATCGAGCCGGAACGGCAACGCGCCGTCGCCGCGGCCGGGGCGGTTCTATCGGCGGCCGGACACGACCTCGTGCCGGTGGATCCGGAGCGACTCGCGGTGTTCACCACCAAGGCCACCCTGGTGTTCGACCACATCATTGCCGTGAACGCAGCCCGACATCTCGCAGACGCCGATCTCACGAAGGTCGAACCCTTGACGCGCGCCGTCGTGGCACGTGGCCTTGCGATCAGCGGCGTGTCCCTCGGAGTTGCGCTCGCGGCGGGTGTCGCGGTGGCCCACGGAATGTGGCGCCTCTTCGACGAGATCGACCTGCTGCTGACGCCCATGCTCGCCACACCGCCGCCGCCACTCGGCAGCTTTCCGATGATTGACGGCGACGTCGATGCCAATTGGCGACGCATGAACGCCTTCGCTCCCTATGCCATGCTGGCGAACGTGGCAGGCATCCCGGCGCTCTCGGTTCCACGCGGCCGCGATGGCGCCGGCCTGCCGCTTGCGGTGCAATTGATGGGCGCGATGGGAACGGACGCCCGACTGCTCGCGGTGGCCGGGCAGTTGGAGCTTTTGGCGCGGTAGGCAAGAAGCTGACACCCATCCATTGGCGTCATTCCGTGGCGGCGGAGCCGAACCCGGAACCGGGCGCTTCGGCCTGCTTCGCCTGAGCGCTCGGTTCTGGATCCTCGCTTCGCTCCGTCCGGAATGACGTCCGCTCCGCAGGTGACCTCAACGTTCTCCAACTGTCTCCGCGGCCGTTGCCGAAACGTGCACGGGCCGTACGGAACACGTGCCTTCCGGGGGTGCCCAGCTTCGGTCACGCTCCTGTGACCGCCAAAGGTGGCGACCATCGGAGACGAGCCGTGTCGGTTTTGTTTACGCGCCGCCAGACCTTGGCGGGGATCATGGCTGGAGTGTCGGCCGGGCTGCTGTCGGCCGAGCGGGCCAAGGCGGCGGTGTCGGAGCTTGTCTGGGCCACCTGGGATTCGAACGCCCACCCCGAATACGTCGATCCCTTCAACAAGGAGACCGGCACAGCCATCAAGCTGTCGTTTTTGTCGAGCGAGGACGCCCAATTCGCCGCCCTGAAGACAGGCTCGGCCAAGGATTGGGACGTGGTCAACCCCGGCCTCAACGGCGCTTGGCGCTACATCGACGCCAAGGTGCTGCGGCCGCTCGATCTCGCGAAGATCCCCAACCGGCAGTACCTTTATGCGCCCTTCAAGAACACGCCCAAGGTGGTGGGCAAGGACGGCGCCACCTATGCGGTGCCTTACCTGTGGGGGCTGAACCCCATCGTCTACCGCAAGGATGTCTACAAGGACGAGCCGACCTACGCGACCCTGTTCGACGCCAAGTACAAGGGGCAGCTCGCGATGCGCGACTATGCGCTCGAAAGCATCGCGGTGGCGGGCCTTTTCGTCGGCATCCCGCGCGACGAGGTCTTCACCATGAACGACGCCCAACTGGCGGAAGCCAAGAAGGCCCTCATCGCCCAGAAGCCGCTGCTGCGCACCTATTGGCAGACCATCGGCGACCTCACCAACCTGTTCGCCACCAACGAGGTCACCTGTGCCTTCTCGTGGCGTGTTCCCTACGATGCCCTCCGGGACAAAATGGCGATGGGCATGGCCAAGCCCAAGGCCGGCATCTTCGGCTGGTGCGATACCTTCGCGATCCCGACCTCGACGCCGGACGACAAGGTCGCGGCCGCCCATGCGTTCGGCAATTACCTACTTGGGCCGGATTACGCGACCGCTATCGCCGACATCGGCAATTACGCTACGGCGTCGAGCGTCATCCGCGACAAGCTCAGCCATGACAAGCAGGAAGCCATCTTCGTCGACGATATGTCGGTGATGGACTCCTTCATGTGGCCGGTGGCGCCGCCGAACTACTCGGCCTGGCTCAAGATCTGGAACGAGGTCAAGGCGGCGTGAGCCTCGACACGAGCCCCCGCGCCACGGCCGGGGGTGCCCCGATCCTCCTGTCGGCGCGTGGTCTCGTCAAGCGCTACGGCGCCCATCCGCCCGTAGTGGCAGGCGTCGACTTCGACGTTGCCGAGCGCGCCTTCACGACGCTGCTCGGGCCTTCCGGCTGCGGCAAGACCACGATCCTGCGCATGATCGGCGGCTTCGAGCGGCCTTCCGCGGGCACCCTCACGCTGGACGGCGTGGTGCTCGGCGATCGCCCGCCGGAGCGGCGGCCGGTCAACACGGTGTTCCAGTCCTACGCCCTGTTTCCGCATCTCAGCGTCCACGACAACGTCGCTTTTTCGCTGACCCTCCGGCAGGGCGCCGGCGACATCGCGGCCAAGGTGCGGCGCGCGCTCGACGCCGTTCACATGGCGGGGTTTGGCGACCGCTTCCCCGCGCAACTCTCCGGCGGCCAGCAGCAGCGCGTCGCCGTGGCCCGTGCCATGGTGGCGGAGCCGCGGCTCCTGCTGCTCGACGAGCCGCTGTCCGCCCTCGACCGCACCATGCGGGCGCATCTGCAGACCGAACTCAAGGACCTGCAGCGCCGCCTCGGCATTGCCTTTGTTTATGTCACGCACGATCAGGAGGAAGCCTTCGGGCTCAGCGACACCATCCTCGTGATGAACGGGGGGCGCATCCTCCAGGCCGACACGCCGGAAACCGTATACCGGCGGCCGGCCAGCAGCTTCGTGGCCGGCTTCATTGGCGGCGCGACGCTGGTTCCCGGACACGTGGTCGGCGTCGCGCCCGACCGAACTACGATCGGCACTGCGCTCGGCACCTTCGTGGCGCCCGGTCTGCCGGCGCTGGGCGAAGGCATGCCGGCCTCGCTCGTGCTGCGCCCTGACAGCATCGTGCTGCGGGACGACGGCGACCTGCGGGCCGCCGTTCGGCACGTCACCTTCATCGGCCAGGGCTACGCGGTCGAGGCGGAGGCGCAGGGACAGGCGCTGCGCTTCGCGTCCGCCGAGTCCCCGAGGGTCGGCAGCACGGTGCCGCTCGCCATAGTCGGCGACCGCGCCTATGTGACGGCCGCGGCATGACGGGCGGACGGTCGCTCTTTGCGATGCCACTGGTGGTGGTTCTGCTCGGGGGCGCGATTCTGCCGCTCGTCATCCTGGCCGTCATCAGCTTTTGGAGCGTCGATTTCGATGCCTTCGAGCTCGTGCCCGGCTTCGGCCTCGCGAGCTGGCGCGAGGTCCTGGGAAGCTCGACCTATCCCACCCTGATCGGAAAGTCGGTGCTGACCGGCTTCGCGACGGCCGGGCTGACGGCCCTCGCGGGCTATCCCGTCGCGCTGTCGCTGCTGCGTCTGCCCAAACGATGGAAGAGTGTCGCGCTCGTCGTCTTGATGACGCCGCTCTACACGGGCGAGATCGTCCGCATCTATGCGTGGCGCCTCGTGCTCGGCACAGATGGCCTCGTCAACGGGCTGCTCATGGGTCTGCACCTTGTGCAGGCCCCCCTCAAGTTCATCCTGTTTTCGCCGGTCGCGACGGTGCTGGCACTCGTCTATGACGAGTTGCCCTTCATGACCCTGGCGCTGTGGATCGCAGCGGAACGCCTCGACGGCCGCCTCGCCGAGGCCGCGCGCGACCTTGGCGCCCGCCCGCTCACCGCCTTTCTCCGCGTGACGCTGCCCCTCACACGCACCGGGCTTTGCGCAGGCGCCCTGGCTGTGTTCGCCTTGTCGGCCGGCGACCTGCAAACGCCGAACTTCCTTGGCGGACCCAGCGGGGCCACGGCGCTAGCCTCGATCGACAATCTTTTCGGCACCGCCTTCGACTGGCCGACCGCCTCGGCACTCGCTCTGGCACTCCTCTTCGCCCTCACAGTCTCCGCAGCATTGCTGGCCATGGCGATCCTGCGCCTCGGCGGCGCGGTCAGGGTGCGGCCATGAACCGGCGGGCGGTTGTGATCTTGGCGCTCGCCACGGCCTTTCTGTACCTCCCCATCGCGGTTCTGGCCGTGTTCTCGTTCAACGCCTCCCGGCTGATGGCCTTTCCGTTGTCGGGCTTCACGCTCGACTGGTATCGCTCGCTCGCCGCCAACACCAAGTTCCAGGGCGGCTTCGTGACCAGCTTCCTTATCGCCCAGCCGGTCGGCGTCGCGAGCGCCGCCCTCGGGCTCGGGGGTGCGCTCGCCCTCGTGTCGGCCCACCGGTCCATCCGGATCGGCTTGGCGGCCCTCCTCCTGATGCCCTTCCTGGTGCCCAAGACGGTGCTGTGCATCGCCCAGTCGATGGTTCTGGCCCGCTTCGGCCTCGACCGTGGGGCCACCACCCTCATCGCGGCACAGACGATCGTCGCGGTGCCGTTCACGACGGCCCTCATCGCCTCAGTGCTGGCCGGGCTCGACCACCGGCTCGAGGAGGCCGCGCGCGACCTCGGGGCCAGTCCCTGGGTCTGCTTCCGCCGCATCACGTTCCCGCAGATCAGGCCGGCTGTGTCGGCCGCCTATTCGATCGGCGTGATCCTGTCGCTCGCCGATCTCACCATAGGGCTCTACCTGGCGGGCCGCACCCAGCCCCTGTCGCTCATCGTGGCTTCCGAGTTCCGACGCGAACTCAGCCCCGATCTCAACGCCATGCAGGTGAGCGTGCTGATCCTGACGGCCATCATCGTTGTGGTGACGGAAGGTTACGGCCGGCTTCGCGCCGTTTGTCGCCGCAGGACAGCACCCCGCTCTCCATCCCTCGCATCCACGGAACGCGTCGCGTGAACGAAAGTGCCGCCTCGACCCTCGCCGCCCAAGCCCGTGCGGACCTCGCGGGTTTGAGCTATCCGGCCGTATCCTGGGTGACGCCCGGCACCATGCCCGACGGCGCGCCGGTCCACGCGACGATCGTGGTCGGCGCCGGGCAGTCCGGGCTCGCCATCGCGGCCGCACTGCGGCGCGAGGGAGTGGCCGACATCGTGCTGCTGGACGGCGCCCCGGCCGGGCGGGAAGGCGTTTGGGACACCTTCGCCCGCATGGAGGAGTTGCGCACCCCCAAGGGGCTGAACGGCATGGAGTTCGGCTGCCCGAGCCTGTCCGTAAAGGCCTGGTACACGGCCCATCACGGTGCAGCCGCCTGGGAAGCGCTCGACCGCATCCCCCGGAAGGCCTGGGCCGGTTACCTCGCCTGGTACCGGGCGACGCTCGGCCTGCCGGTCGAGGGCGACACGTTCGTGACCGACATCCGCGAAGCTCCCGGGGACACGCTCGCGGTCACCGCCCGCACGCCGTCCGGACCGCGCGTCCATCACGCACGCACGGTCGTGATCGCCACCGGCTACGACGGCGCCGGTGGTTGGACCGTGCCGGACTTCGTTCGCGCCGCTTTGCCGGGCGACCGTTACGACCACACCAACGGTCCCGTCGATTTCGCCAAGCTGCGCGGGCGCCGGGTGGCGGTGCTCGGCCATGGCGCTTCGGCTTTCGACAACGCCAACGCGGCCCTGGAGGCCGGCGCCGCACGTGTCGATCTCTGCTTCCGCCGCGCCCGGCTGCCGCGCGTCAATCCCTACCGGCACCTCGAGAGCGCCGGCATGATGACCCATTATCCCGCGCTCGATCCCGCGATCCGGTGGCAGGTTGCGCGGCACATCCGCCTCGTGGATCAGCCGCCCCCCCGCCGCACCCTGGACCGGGCCCTGGCCGATCCGCGATTCCACCTCCACCCCGCGAGCCCCTGGGGCTCGGTCGCCCTGGAGGGCGACGCGGTCGTGGTCGACATGCCGCGCGACAGGCTGATCTGCGACCATCTCCTTTGCGCGACCGGAGCGGGGGTCGATCTCGCAACGCGTCCGGAACTCACCTCGCTCGCGCCCCGGGTGGCGCTTTGGCGCGACCGCTACGCGCCGCCGGCCGCCGAACGCGACGACCGGCTCGGGGCCTATCCGTTCCTTGGCGCCGATTTCGCGTTCCTGCCCCGCGACGCGCAGGCCGACTGGGTGACGCGCGTGTTCTGCTTCAACGGCGCCAGCGGGGTTAGCCACGGCCTGCATGCCACCTCGATCAGCGGTCATCGCCACGCCCTGCCGCGCCTCGTCCGCGGCGTCACCAACCGGCTCTTCGCCGGCGAGGCTGCGCATGTGGTGGCCCGCCTCACCGCCTATGCGGATATCGACCTCGACCTTGCCGAGGATTTCGAGGAGCGCCACGGAGGCCACCCGCATCTGGCGGATGCGCTGGCAGGCCCATAGATGCCGAAGCGGTGCCTGCCGGATCCGTTCACTGTGCTGTCAGGCGTCGAGACCCGCCGCGACGGGCTCGGCTTGCCCGGGTTCGCGATGATCTTCCGCCACCTGGCGCAGCGCCGCGTCGACAGCCTCGGCGAAGAGCGCGCCCGCGACCGGAAGGATGCGAGCCGCCTTGACGATGAGCGCCACGGTTTCGCGTGGAAAGGCGCGCGCCTCGAACGGAACGAACACCACGTCGCCGCGGCGAATCTCACCCGCGATGCCGATGCGCGAGCGCACCCCGATGCCGATGCCGGCCTTGATCATCGCCGTCATGGTCTCGAAGGAGTTGGTTTCGAGCCGCCGGGCGAACAGGAGCTCGGCGTCGCCGCCGAGCTGCGCGTTGAAGAGCTGCCGCGTCGAGAAGCCGCCGTCGGGAACGATCAGGGTTTCGCCGATGAGGTCCGACAGCTTGATCTCGTCCTTGCCGGCCAGCGGGTGGGCCGGGTGCATCACGGCGCCGATGGCCACCGCCGCCTGACTGCGGCGCTTGATCCGGGCCTCGCCGGTCGGACTGAACGCGATGCCGAGATCTGCCGTGCCGTCCGCCACGGCCGTCACCACGTCCAGCATGTCGCGCACGCAGACCGAGAAGTCGACGTGGCGGTGCGTCTGCCGGAACACCTGGATGACGCCGGGCAGGAAGTCCTTGCCGATGCCTTCCTCGCAGGCCACCACCACGTGGCCGCGCCGCGCGCCGCGCAGGTCGTTGATCTCAGCGACCGTCCGATCGAGGTCCGCTTGGCTCTTCAGCACCCAACGATAGAAGAGCTCGCCGGCCGCGGTCAGCTTCAGGCCCTTGCTGCTCCGCTCGAACAGCGGCGTCGTCAACTGTTCCTCGAGCTTGATGATCTGCCGGTTCACCGCGGAAGGCGCGATGTTGATCTGCTCGGCCGCCTTGCGGATCGAGCGCGCCTGCACGGTTTCCCGGAAGTAGCGCAAGGCGATCCAGTGGAAGTGCATCGGCATCGGGGGCGTCCTCGCGATCGAGGGCCCATGCAGCAATGCTCATGCCAACGAGAGGAGTTCGTTTCCCATGGCGTTTAACAAGATCGCCGGCACGCTCGACGACGCGGCCTTTCTGCGTCGCAGCTTCGAGGTGGCCCGGGCCGCACGGGCAGCCGGCAACCATCCGTTCGGCGCCATCCTCGTGGGGCCGGACGGCACGGTGCTGATGGAGCAAGGCAACGGCTTTTCGGCGGAGCGGGACATGACGGCCCATGCCGAACGCGTGCTGATGACACGCGCATCGCAGGCGCATCCCCCGCGGTTCCTGGCCGGCTGCACGATGTACACTTCGGCCGAGCCCTGCGCCATGTGCGCCGGGGCCGCCTATTGGGCAGGCATCGGTCGCGTGGTCTACGGGCTCGGGGAGCGCGAGCTCAGGGCGCTCACCGGCGACCACCCGGAGAACCCGACCCTCGACCTGCCTAGCCGCGTCGTCTTCGCGGCGGGCCAGCGCCCCGTTGACGTGGTCGGCCCCCTCCTGGTCGACGAAGCGGCGGCTCTGCACACGGGCCAATGGTGATGGTGGTCGAACATACGGGCGGCGGAAGCCGGTGGTCAGCCGATATCTGATGCCAGCAGGTGCATGATGCCGGGTTTAAAGCGGCACGCCTTCCCGGGGACGATCGCGTCTTCTGGTGAAGACCCGGACCGGCAAATGAAAGGACCAGCACGGTGCCGAACACCAGGTAGGCCGAGATGCCCCCGATGTTCAGGACCATCCCCGCCCGTGTCAGCTCGGGTCGGCATGGTCTGCCAAAGTCTAAAGTTCTTCCCGGAACTCAGCATAGACGAGGATCTGACGCTGGTGCCCGACAAGGTTCTGGGCCGCGGTCCCGATTTTGCCCACCGCAGCAGCCGCGACCTACCCGACCGCGGAGGCACCGATCACACCAGGACATAGCCTGGCCAGCTTTCCGGAGGGTCAGCAGCACGTGCTGCGATCGCGCGTACGCAGCCCTGCTGGTCGATGCCCTGCCAGACGGCCTGGTCGCCCGGGGACAGCGCGTAACCTCCGTGACGCAGGCCGACAAGGGACGCTAGCAGCTTGAGGTCGCAGGCCAGGAGCCGATTGTGGCCTCGGCAAGAGCGAAGCGGTGCTGGCGGCGGTTCGCGACGCCTATCCCGACTGGCCGCCCGAATGGCTCGACATGCTGGCATAGTCGTAGGACCGGTTCCAACTTTGGCCCACTTCGGTCATGCCGCCCGACTATCACGGGAAAGCACGCCCGGCCTGACGATGCTCGGCCACGCATTGCCTGTCATGCCGCCGTTTATCGGCAAGGGAGTCAACCTGGCATTGCTCGACGCGCTCGACCTGCTTGAAGCGCTGGACGGCGATCCGGCGCGTGATCTCGACAATGCCGTGGCCGGCTTCGAGCAGACCATGCAGCACCGGACAAGCCGTGAGATCCGGTCCTGTCTGCAAGTCGGTCACTACGCCTACGGTATCGATCTCGGTTTCGACCTGTAGGAGGCAAGCGTGAGCGACGGGATGACATCCGAAGTCCGGGCGATGCGCTCTTGCGCTTCGCTGCCGGCACGGACAAGGGCAACGCGGCGCTGATCTGTTCGGCCTTCACTGACGAGGCGGTGGTCGACTTCGGCCCATGCGGCATTAAGCACGGCCTGTCTTTCCAGTCGCTTGAAAGACGTAACGCGATCGTCAGGTTCCTTTTGGAGACGAGCGCCTATCAGATCACCAGCTACATCTTCGGCAACCTGATGTCCTCACTCCGTTCCTCGATCTAGAGCATCGGATACTCAATCGCACGCGTAGCCTGCGTGCTTGAGGTAGTTCCA
>NZ_JARPVX010000090.1:0-14208 GCF_033947565.1 Lichenihabitans sp. Uapishka_5 | reverse complement strand
CGCCTCGATACGCCGCCTTCAAACCACCGTCGTCACCCAGTTTCCCACATAGCTCTGGGTTGCACAACATCGTCCAGAAATGCGCGAATGATGTTCATAGCTTCAACAACCGCACCCCAGCCCCACCGCCATTCTCAGGGATGAACTCGACGCCAATCATGCTTCCTCGTCCCTGGCAGGCCCGAGAACACCGCTGCCACGACCGAACCTGAGACCAGCGCGCTCGAACGCCTGCTGAATGAGGCCGGCCTGAAACAGCATGATGCTGGGCGTGCCGTCCACATTCTCGGCTCGACGAATGACACCCTCGTCGACGCTCGATCGCTTGTGTAGGGTCGCAACGTCCCATTTCAGCATGGCGCGCGCCTCACGGATCTGCCGGCCTGAGATCATTTATGCTCGGACTTTCGGCGCCGGACTTTCAGATGGGCCAGATCGTTCTCTGCGACAGCCTTCCTCATTGTGTTCATGCCGCCTTCAGGGCTCGGCTCACCTCCGGCAGGCATATCGGCGATCTCCGCCTCCAACGTCTCGATCTGCTCGGAAATGGCGTGCCTCTCACCTCCTGAGACCTTCCGCAACCGTACGCCTGGCCCTTCGCCGTTCTCGGCGATGAAGATGCAGCCAGCGGCCTCGAGAGCGCGGACCACCGCAGCCAGGTTGTTCACGGACGGCGCCGCACGACCCTTCTCGAAATTGCGAATGGTGCTTTCGCTCAGGTTCGATTGGTCGGCCAACTGCGCCTGAGACCAGTCCAATAATGCTCGAGCTGCCCTCGATTGTCCTGCCGTGATCACTGCCCCTGCCCTCTGAAATGACGGAAAGCGTGAAATAATCACGCAAAACAATTGACGCGAGGCAATCTCACGCTTATCGTTAATTTATACCGGAATTCAGCAGTGAGCAAGTCACATGCAGATCCCCTTCCTTCACACCGCCTCCGGCCGCTACGACCTCCCAGCCATCATGCGCCGCGCCTGGGTTCGCGCCCGCAACACCATCACCCGGTCAGCCAAGGCCGGTCACGCCACCGGCATCCGCACCGCTTTCGCCGACGCCCTTCGCGCCACCTGGGACGAAGCCCGCAGCGCCCGCAGCCTCGCCGCATGGCGGGCCGAGCAGGACCGGCAGGCCGAAGCCCTGGCGCAGCTCGACGCCCGCACCCGCGAGATCGCCGCCTTGCAGTTCGCCCGCATCGCCGCGGACGGCATCGACAACGGCCCCGCCCACCGCGCCGAGGTCCGCGCGATCGACACGCGTCTTGCCGCCCTGAACGCCTGACACCCTCGGCCAGACCAAGCCCCAGCGCCACCCATTCCGATCATCACCAGGAGCCTTGCACCATGCTTTCGCGTGAACGTCCCACCCTTGCCCGCCGTAGCTTGCTGTCCGGCATCGCTACAATGCCCGTGGCCGCAGCCGCCCTCACGGTTCCTGCCACGATCTTGGCTGCCGCCCCGGCCGGGTCCGATGCCGATTTGATTGCCCTTGGCGCTGAAATGGATGCCGCGTGGGCCTTCCAGCGCGATGTCCAGGCCGCCACCGCTGGGGGCGTGAGCCAAATGGCCGAGAGCAAATTCGAGGCTGCCTTCGAGCGAACAGCCGAAATCGTCGATCGCATCGAGGCCCTGACCGCAACCACGCTGGCGGGCCTGCGTGTCAAGCTGCGCGGCATCGACTGGTGTCGCGACGGCGACACGCTCGACGAGAGGGAGCTGTTCAACTCCGACAAACCCACCACCGACCTTCGCCTGATCGTCGCCATCCTGGCCGACCTTCGCGCCACGGACTGATCCGATCCGGTCGGCACCTCTACCGACCACACCCTCGACACCCCTTCCACAACCCGGAGCTTTCAACGTGCATCAGCGCGAACAGGAGAAGTGCGCCCGCGATCAGCGCACCCGCAAGTGCCTCGGCGACATCGCGGACGAGATCAACGCGGCGCGGCGCCTCGCCGACGCGGGATGGCTGGCCGCTCAAGGCCTGGGCGCAGAACATGCCGCTCCGATGGCCGAACTCATGGAGACCATCAGCAAGCGCCTGACGGCCATCGTCGACGGCATGGAAGCCGGACAGGAGGGCACTACCGATGCCGCCTGACCGCCCCATCCGTCCCGCCATCGTCCTCGACACCCTCGCATGCGTGGTCGAGCCCGAGGCCGAGTTTCTGATGCTGCTCGACCTCCGCGAGCGCACCACCCGCCGCCTTGCCGAGCTTGCCGCCTTCCTCGCCCCCGACCCCGCCGCGCCCGTCGTGCCGGCCACCCTCTCATCCCGTGGAGACACCCATGCGTGACATCGCCCGCCGTTCGCTCCTGGCCAGCATTTCGGCCATTCCTGCCGCTACTATGGCCGTCGTCCTGCCTTCGGCCGTTCTGGCGCATCCTGCGGCCGATCAGGACACCATCGCCAAGGCTCGGAGGGTGTTGAAGCTGGCGGCGATCGACCTCGAAGCCACCAACTGTTTCGGCGATGCGTACGACGCGCGAGACGCCGATCCTGAAGGGCTCGCTCGCGCCGAGCGTCTGGCCACTCGGACATCCGAGAACGTCGAGCGCGCCGCGACCGCCCTGGCCCTCACGTGCCCGCTCTCGCTGCCCGGGATCGTGGCGAAGGCCGAAGCCTTTCAAGCCATCCAGGCGAGCGGATGGAAGGGATGCGCCGTGTCTTGGCGCGACGACCTCGCCGCCAGCATCGTGGCTGACGTGCTTCGGATCGGAGGCCAGGCCAATGTCTGACGCTCCGAAGAAGGCCGATCGCGGCGACGTAGAGAGCGCCATCATGGACGCCATGGGCGACGTGCGGGTGCTCAACATCGTGGCCGAGCACGCCAACGACAGCCCGCGCAACGACGACTGCCCCATGGGACCGGCCATCATGGTCCCCGAGGATACCTTCGTGGCGCTCGTCCGCATGTGCAACACCATCGCCGACAGCGTGCGGAAAGTGGAGCGCCTGTTCTACGAGGCCGGGCGTTGAGCGCGCTCGCCCACATCCCACGGCGGCGGCCCGTCCCGGCGCCTCTCCCGGGCCGTCTCTCGCCCGCCCTGCGCCGGCGCATCGCCGACGCAATCGACGCCTTGCTCCTGCTGCTGGATGTGGCGGATGGCGACGCGGACATTGAGCCTGACGACGACCTTGAGGACGATCAGGACCGGGACGTGAGCGAGGAGCGCCACCATGCGTGACGCCCTCGCTTTCATGGCCCTCCTGCCGGTCCTGGCCTTGATGGATCTGGCCTTCTGGTTCTGCGACCCGGAACGGCGGCTTGCGCGCTCTGCCGTGGTGGCGGGGATCGTGGTTGGCTGGGTGGCGGCCGGGGCGGCGTGGTGATGAATACGGAGAACCTTTCAGGCCTTCACTTTCCGCCGCGATCGAGCTGGTGTGATGCGCTTGATAGGAGAACCGGCTCCGCTGTCATCGTCCCGATCGCGGGGCGAAGGCCCATCATGTCCAGGATGGCCGGCCATCGCCTTGTAAAGGTCGGACTTATCAAACAATTCCGCCGGATGCTCTGGGATTGCGGAAACCTCTCGCAGGTTCTCGGCCGGCTTGCTGTCCCAAACCGATTGTTCGGTTTTCAACAAATGCACGAAGCTGTTCTCGACCTCGATTTCGTCCCGACGCGGACGCCATTGCTCGACGGCCGCAAGGAAAGCGGCGGTTGGAGGCATGGTTGCGAGCTTGTCCCATGCGCCTTCTTGTACGGTCACGACCTCAAGGACCTCGCCCGATACCTTGTCCCTGAACGTCACCACATGGCGGCCGAGACCCGTCCAGTTCTGCGGATCATCCTGCGGCGCGATCTCGGGCAGCGGCGGGAACGTAAACACGTTTTGCGCGACCTCGCCCATTGCCGAAGCTTCGACCTCGGTTTCATTAGGAAGGCGGAAAGGCGCCAAGGCCTCAAACAAAGGCGATCGAACCTGGCTCACCATCAGGCGGCGCGTCGCCTCAGTCACAACCCACGGGATGTAGTCGCCCTCACGCCAGCTCTTTCCGTGACGCTTCTGGGTGGCTCGCAGGATGGCTGCGAAAGCTTTGACGGCAGCAAGGTCGTTGGCGTCGGTGCCAAAAGCGGAAAGCTGCTCACGTAGGGACAGAGCAATGCCCTCGACAGAAGCCATCGCGCTCCGCTGATCGGCAATAGTCTGCATGTCATTGAAAGACTGCATCAGACGACGCTCAATGATTTCGCTGACTGGCCTGCCAACGAAATTCGCATCGGCTTCCAACATCTCACGAAGCGCAGCCGTAACACGAAACGTGAACGTGCCACTCTTGCCCTTTGGAGGGCGACCGCCGCGGCTTTGTTTCGGTCGGCTTTCGCCATTTTCAGACATTTTCGACGCCTTTTCTCGGGTTTTGCAGTCCATATCAGATACAGAGTACTTGTCGAGCAGGAAACGGCACGCTATCAGTATCGTAGTTGAAATGAACTACGGAACCCCGTCATGTCAGAGGATTTCAGGGTAAGGCTGCTGCGGGACGGCACGGTTCCGCTCGTTGAATTCGGCAAAGAGGCTTTCGGGTTGAGCGCGGATGCGTCGCGGCGCGCGGGCAAAACAGGCGACATCCCGACCGTTAAAATCGGTGGCCAGTATTTCGTGCCGTGCATCAAGGCTCGCCGCTTGCTCGGCCTCGACACGCTTCAGGCCGCCTGATGTCCGCCGCTACGGCGCGCAGCGCCTTCACGATCGCAGAGTTCGGAGACCGATACAGGCTCGGCCGAACTGCGATTTACGAGCAGATCAAGACCGGCAACCTGGTCGCCCGGAAGATCGGCGTGAAAACGCTGATCCTGGCGGAAGACGCAGAGCGGTGGGCGTCGTCCTTGCCGCGCTTAGGCGGCAGCGCCTGAGAACCAGCCTCGACCGAGAGGCCGGGGCTTCCTGAAACCAGGGTTCCAGAAAAGGAAAACCCGCCACATGCGCGGGGCACGAGGCGGGCCACAATCCTATTCGTCCGACAACGAAGGATTTAGGCCACCCAGCGGGAAAACACAACTCCCGAAGTGCCGCGCGCTCTCAATCGGAGAGCATCATGGCCAAACGTTCCCTTCCTTCCCGCATCGTTATGCCGATCGCGGAGCCCATCGCCCCCAAGGACCTGCAGCTTGCTGCGCTTCGCACTCGCATCAGGTGCTCTGACGCCCTTCTGAGCGTTGTCGCCGACCTCGCCTTCGGCTCCGGCTGGGCCGACCGGTCGAGCATGATGGAGGCCCGCTGATGGCCGCCCCTATCGATCTCCTTGCCGAGAGGTCACGTCGCCTTGCCGCCGCTGCGCAGCTCGCAGCCTGTGGCGACGACATCCGCGCCACGTTGGAAACCGAGGCCCGAAATAGCGCGGATCTCGCCTGGGCTTTGGCCTTGGCCATCAGGTCGACCGACGCGGACCTCGCACAGGACATCGACCGCATGATGCTGAACCGGAGCCGGCGCGCCATGCGCCGTTCCATCAACAAGTCGCACCTGAACGGCGGGCAGAAAACCAACCTCATTCAGCAAGCACGCTGGGTGATCGGCGTGGCCTTCGTGGCTCGCCTTGAAGACCTAAAAGCCGGCCGAGCCCTCGTCAGTGACGACGGATACTTCGCCGCCCGAAACCCTGGTGAAAGCCTCGATGCGTGATCTCGCCCGCTCTCACACCCAAGCTTGCTCGCCTTCTTCCCCGGCTTGCTTCTGACCACGACGGCGAAGTCGTGGCCACCGCCCGAGCAATCGGGCGCACCCTCAAGTCGGCCGGTAGCGATTGGCACGACCTCGCTCGGCAGATCGAGCATTACCACGAGAACGCCTTTCCGCCCCCACGGCGAGAAAGGCGGGAGCGCGAACCTCGATCATCGGCAATCTCCGCGGAGAGCCTGCGCCTGCTGCGCGAGGGCCGGCGCCTTGATGTCTACACGACCTGGGAACTCGGCTTCGTCGACACGATCCTGACCGCCGCCGATCGGCCGCGCTGGCACCCCTCGCGTAAGCAGATCGACATCGTGGCTCGACTTATCGGAAAGGCGCAAGACGCTGAGGTGCACCGATGAGCGTTGTGGCCATCCTCCACTCCGACAAGCCGAACAAGCTCACAGCCGCCGCGAACCGGGCCGACACCCCATGGTTCGCCGCCAACCCTGACCGCCTGCACTACGTGCGCCGTACGCTCCCGATCGAGCGCCAACAGGCCGGGTGCATCCATGGCCGGCCCGGCCTGCTTCAGGAATGGTTTATCGCCGCTCGCCGTGCTGGCTGCTGCGTGATCGAGCGCCGGTTCTTGCCGATGGCAGTCGATGCGTCCCTCAACCTCGACGAGCGCACGGCCGAGTGGCTGTTCGACGGCGCGCTGATCGCAGGCGCGGCGCCGCAGCGCGCCGTTGAGACGGAAGGGGCCGCCTGATGGGCCTCGGCATCCGCGGCAACGAAGTTTCAGACCCCGACGCCTACGCCCGCAGAGCCTACGAGGCGGAATGCGCCTTGGCGGCTTCCACAAGCCACGGCAGGAACGACCAGCTCAATCGATCGTCCTATGCCGTAGGCCAGCTTGTCGGCGCAGGCGTCATCGATCGCGGCGAGGCCGAGAGCGGGCTGTTCACGGCCGCCCAGGCATCCGGCTATGTCGCTAAGGACGGCGCCCCTGCCGCGCGTTCCACGATCAAATCCGGCCTCGACCAAGGCATTCACAACCCGCGCGAGGGTCTGAACGGCCCTCGCCGGGAGCCGCAGCGCCACGAAAACTCTGCAGCAGGCCCGAAACCGAGGCAGGACAACGCGCCCTTGCCGGCCTGGACTGAGCCTGGCGCCGATGAACGCCCCAAGCTCTATGCGATCGGCGCCCCCGAGCCGACCATCTTCTCGGACGAGGCACGCCGGCACCTATACTGGCGCGGCGGCCAGTGCGTGCGAGCGAAGATCAAGAAGCAGGCCGGGGTTTCGCTCTGGTCAGACGTGTACCGCGTGCGCCGGCCCGCTGATGGCGCAATCGGATGGCAGGCGAAAAAGCCCGCCGGGTTCGAGCCTGTGGCCTATGTCGGCCCGCAGGGCACCCCTGACCCTTTCGGCCCCGACCGCGCCGGGCAGGACATCGTATGGGCCGAGGGCGAAAAGGACGTTGACGCCCTGCAGACCCGCGGCGTTCTGGCCTTCACCTTCGGGTCCGCTTCCGATGTGCCGGACTGCGGCGACCTCCTGGCCGGGCGCCGCGTCATCCTCTGCGCCGATCGCGACCCGGCTGGCGAGAAGTGCATCACCCGCCGCGTAGCGGTGCTGACGGGCAAGGCCGCCAGCCTTCACACCGTCATGTTCCCCGAGTTCGACAAGGAAGGGTTCGACGCCTCGGACTTCTTCGAGGCTGGCCATACCGCAGCGGATTTCGTCGCTCGAGCGAAGGTGGTGTCGGCGCAGGAGCAGGCCTCGGCGACCCAGGCCGCGCCGCAGGACGGCAAGAAGGCCGACGACCTGGTGCGGGTGCCGTTCAAAACGGTTGCGAAGTTTGTCGGCGAGTATGAGCCGCTGTCCTACGTGATCGAACCCACCGTCCGCACCGGTTCGCTGTACAGTCTTACGGCCAAGACGGGCGCCGGAAAGACAGCCTGGATGATCGCCGCGGCCCTCGCCGTCGCGACCGGCCGCAAGGACATCCTCAACCTTGAGGTGGAGCGCGGGCGCGTCGCCTATTGCTGCTTCGAGAACCCCGACGACATCCGCATGCGCCTCGCCATCTCGGCGTTCCTGCTGAACGTCGACCTGCGCGAGATTGGCGACAGCATCATGGTCCTCGACATGCGCGTGAAGCCCGAGGCCGTGCTTGCCGAGCTGCGGGACATGACCTCGGCCTATCCCTTCTCGCTCGTGTTCGTGGACACGCTCGCGGCCTTCTTCGACGGCGACGACATCAACAATGCAGTGCAGGGCGGCGAGTTCATCCGGCGCATGCGCCCCATGACGCAGCTTCCCGGCAAGCCGGCCGTGGTGGTTGCCGCACACCCGGTCAAGAACGCCAGCGAAGACCAGATCGTGCCTTATGGGTCGGGCGCCATCCTGAACGAAGTCGACGGCAACCTGACCCTCTGGCGCAAGCCGGAAGGCGGCACAGTCCGGTTCCATTGGCAGGGCAAGCTTCGCGGCCTCGAGTTCGAACCGGCCGAATTCCGGTTCGAGGTTTCAGGCTGTCCTGGCATTCTCGATGCCAAGGGCCGTCAGGTGCAGATCCCGACCATGCTGCCGGCCAAGGACCTCGACGTGGAGCATCGCGCGAAGGCCGATATCGACCTGTCGATCGCGCTTCTACAGGCCATGCTCGATCAGCCCAAAGGGACCACGAGACAGTGGGCCGACACGCTGAAATCCTCGCAGAGCCTCGTAATGCGGCGCCTTCCAAAGATGAAGATCGAGAAGCTTGTCGATCAAAGCCTCGGCCATTGGACCGTCACCAAACGGGGCATGAAGGAGGTCGAAAAATGGGCCTGAAATCTTGAACCGGGCAGCGGTTCAAGATCTCTCATTTGAGTACGCCTGAACCGCGGTTCAGGGAGCGGTTCAAGACATGCAAAATATCCAACGATTTCAGTTTGATTACAGCGGTTCAAGCAGCGGTTCAAACCCTTTTCTGAACCGCTGAACCGCCCTTTCCTCTCCTTAGAGAGGAAGGGGGTGGTTCAAGGGTCGATCCGAACACAGGAATAGGACACTCACGATGGGCTCAGTTCTCGGCATCGACCCCGGCGCAACCGGCGCCGTCGCGCTACTGACCTCGGCCGGCGACCTCATCGACGTGCGCGACATGCCGGTTCTGCCGTCCGGCCCTGGCCAGCGAGACGAGATCAGCGCGCATGGGCTCGCCACCATCGTTCGCGAGTGGCAGCCCAGCCGCGCCTTCGTGGAGCTGGTCGGCCCGATGCCACACGACGGCGCGAAGGCCGCCTTCGGCTTCGGTGTCAGCAAGGTTAAGATCCTGGCCACTCTGGCCGTGCTCGAGGTGCCGGTCGACCTGATCGCTCCTGCGGTGTGGGAAGCGGCATGCGAAGATCCCGCCCGGGAAAGACGCCGACCCGAAGGGTGCGGCCCGCGTCGAGGCAACCCGCCGCTGGCCTGGGCGCGCCGATCTGTTCCGCCGGGTAAAGGATCACGGTCGAGCGGAAGCCTGCCTCATCGGCGCGTGCGGCCTGGCTCGAGGTGCCGCCCGATGATCGCCGCCAGCACTTTCGCTCCCGACCAGATCGTCCGGCTTCTGGCGCGCCTGAACCGCGGCGAGGCTGCCGCCTTCTCGCACGAGCCCGATGGCCCGCTCGCCTTCACGATCAGCAAGGGCCGCGGCGCCTTTGTGTTGCGCACCCCGGCCGGCATCGCGCTCGCCTCGGGCTCGACCTTCGCTGAGGTCTGGCGCAAGCGCCCGCAGAGCGACGCCGCCCATCTCGCCGAGGCTGCCCGATGAGATCAGAAGCCCGCGAAGTACCGGTCGTGATGATCGCCCCGCAGTGGCCGCCGATCGCTATTGGTCTGCTGACCCACGGGGCTGCCCGGGATCATGTTCTCGGGCGTGCCGCTCGACGTGACAAAGTTGCCCTGTCCGGCAGCCGAGGCCTGTCTCGCGGAGAAGGCCTGCGCCGATGCGCCTGCGATCAGCGTGGATGCAATCACGATAGCGGCCATAACGACGTGCTTCAGAGCGATCATTTCGGTTCCTTTCGCTTTGGGCTCGGCCCTCATACCAAGCCCGAACAGCGCCTTTCGCACCCGGCCGTGGCAGCGAGAAGGCAATCGACCGATGTCCTAATGAGGCAAGCGATCGGATGAAGCACCCCGGACACCTCGACCAGCCCAGCCAGCACATCCTGCGTCCCTGGAACCCACGCGAGGCCATGACGATCGCCGCCGCTGCTAAATTCCTCACTCTTAGCGAGCCGACCGTGCGCCGCCTCTGCGGCCGTCACGATCTTGGCCGGCGGATCGGTGGGGAATGGCGTGTCAGCCGCGTGGCGGCCCGCATGTACGTCGAGGGCGACGACAAGGGCCTGGCGGCTTACCTCAGCGGAGATCGGACCTCGACCCTGGTTTCGAGCTATTTCGTTCGAGAGGGCCTGTCCTGCGAGGTTCTGCCCGGAGCCAAATGACGGCCGGCCTCACACCTCATCGGCGGCTCGCCCGAAATGGCCACCAAAGCGCTCAAAAGAACTCACGCCGGCCAGACCCCATTACGCGCGCGAGGGAAGCATCCAACGCCTGGTGCCCTTTTAGTCCATCCCCTTCAGGGCTTTTTTGACCACGGCATCAGGATCTCGCCGATAGGCCATCAGCCGCGACAAGCGCATCCGGCCAACCTTGCTCTTCGGACCCGTCGACAGCCCTCCATGCAGCCGGCATCGCGGCGACCCGGTTTCGACGCGCATCTCGCAAGGCGTTCCGTCTCGGGTCTTCGCTCCGCAGCTCGGCCGCTTCTTCCTCGGCAACGCGTCACCGTCTCCATCGAGCCCGATGGCCTGAAGTCGCCGGCAGGCAGCGCCGAACCGACAGGCCTCGTTCGCACACGTCACCGCGTCGGCCTTGCCCGGACAGGTGAAGAAGCCGATGCGGTGAAAGCTCTCCCACGCTTCCGCGCGGATGCCAGACCGGGCAGGAGGCCCGGCCGCAATCGCACCTTCGACCTTCTCCCGTTTTTGGCGGTCCTGCTCGGCAATACGCTGACGCACGAGGCGGGAAATGGAGGACATGCGGGCCATGATCGGATTTCCTCGCTCCGTAAAATCGCATTAGATCAAAGCCGATGATGCCCACGCCTGCCTGCGCAGATTGGTCTGACCCACGCCGGCGAGCCCTCACCGCGCACGAAGGCCCAAAATCGGCCCGCTGGCGGTAGTTCAGCGCCTGTCGGCTACCCACGTAGCTGACACTTCCAAAATCCCAGCCCACGGTAAAATTAACGGCCGTGCTGCGACAGGCTGATGTACCGGCGCAGCGACGCGCTCACGGCCGAAATCGTGCGGGCCTCGAGCCGGTTCAGCTCGGCGTAATCCCGGGTCCACGTCCGCCAATGCTGCCAGAGTGGCTTGTCGAGTGGCGCTCCCAGCGGCGCCCCTGTCTCGCCACCCATGGCAAGTCGCTTCTTCCAGGCCCGGTTATTTGCCCGCTCGGCCGCGGTCACGCGCTGCGATTGGTAATCGAGCTTGTAGGCCTGCCGCGACGCGAACCGATCGGCTCCGTTCGGTAGGTATAGCTTGCAGACCGGATCGCCGTTTCGAGGACACAAGAGCCACCACCGCAAGCCACCGAACGGCTGCACCGTGGCGCGCAGGTGAACCCGGTATGTTTGCAGTTCGCCCGCGGCGCTCGATCGTCCGGCATGGGCGAGGTCGACCCACCCGTGACGGCCTTCACGATCGACGACGGTTTGCCATCGCAAAACGTGTTGGTGGCCGCCGAAGCGCTCCGTCCACGTCAGGGTGCCGCGCCATCCTTGCCGCGGCTTGTCCGATTGCTGCCCGAGGATCTGGGCCACGGCCAGCACGCGGCTACCGGTCGCCTCGATAGTCGGGCCGCTCATTTCTGCCCACCCGAAATCATGTGCGAACCTTAGCGCAGGCCTTAGCCTTTTCACCCTTCCGTACCGGCCGAGCAAGCTTCCCAATCGCGTCCCGCACCAGCGCCGACACCGACACGCCTTCCGCCTCGGCGCGGTTCCGCAGACGCGCCTTCCACCCGCGCGGTACGCCGACCGTCAGCACGTCGGGGAACATGGGATGGAAGTCGAGTGAGGGCACGGCTGAAGTCCGGTCAGGCATGGGCAGCACTCCATCATGCCGGCCCGCGACGGGCGAGACCGCAATATCTGGATTGATCGAATTGAGCGGAAGTTGACTCGTTACCAAACGGCAACATAGCCTCGCCGCAGCGGCTCGCATCCAACGGAGCTATTTCGATGACGATGAGATTTTCGGGCGCTGCTCTGGCCACTTTGGTTATGCTGTGCGCTGCAGGGCCGTCGCGCGCAGCGCCATTCAGCATCACAGTCGGCGGCCCGACCGGAGCAGATGGCGGGGTCTCCTTCACGTTGACCGGCGATACGAGCGCCACTAAGGGCGAGTTCACCTACGACGAGCTCGAGCAAGCTCCCAATTTCCTGGATACGCTCTCGACCAGTTTCGATGACGCCAAAGCCACGTTCCACATCTCAAATCAGTCGGAGGTTCCCGACGGCTTTGGACTGCTGATACGATCGGCGGACTTCATGGTGAGCGATCCAATCCTCCGCTTCACCGTCAACGATACCAATGGTACGCAGCAGACGATCACCGGCTACAGCTTCGCATTTCATGCGGAGATCGGCGTCGACCCCACTACAGGCATCTACTACGATGGCGTTGGATCATCCCGCTCCTTGCTGATCCCACCCTCGAGCGTGCTTGAGTTCGGTCCTGTGACTGTGACCGGCAATCCTTTCGTCTCGACTGTGCCTATTCCCGCCGCGCTGCCGATGATGGCCATCGGCCTTCTTGGACTCGGTGCGTTCGGCTACGCGTCACGCCGGCGCTTGACCACTATTTCGGCAATCTGAGGAGACGAGAGCATGAGGGGGAAGTTGGCAGGCGCCGCGCTGGCGGCGGTAATGGCGTTGAGTGGGACGAGCAGGGCCGAGGCTGCACCGCTTCAGCCGAATAGCTTGCAGTTCAGTGATATTGAATTCAGTGGATCTTTAGAACTTTCACCAGGTAACATATCTGGCGGAAAAATATCGATAACGCAGGATGCCTTTACATTCTATTCTTCATATATAGGATTTGACGATACCGGAGTGGACGATAGCTTTTCTATTATAGCTATTGCTCGTCCCTCTGTTGTGGCTGAGTTTGTAGGTGACACTCTGGTTCTTACCATATCTGCTTTGGCCAAATACGGATGTAATCCATGTATCAATGACACCCTAAGAGCAACCTTGTACTTGCCATTCTTCGTGTCTGGTGAATATAACAGTTTTGGGTTTGCGGAGTTTACCGATGCGCTCGGACACGAAGACTTCTTTTTTTCAGGCTATGATGGCTCAAGCTACGCGGTCTTGAGCGCCGTTCCTCTCCCCGCATCCGCTCCGATGTTTGGCACTGCGCTGCTCGGCCTTTGCGCACTAGGCTACGGCATGAAGCGCCGCAGCCAGCCCCAGGCGGCCTAATCAGCCCTGGCCGGCCTCACAGCCCCAGGGCGGTGAGGTTAGGAGTCTGCGCTGATGGCACCGGAACAACCGCCGTTGCAGCTTCGATCATCGTCGGAGAGAAGTTGATCCCAATGCTCTGCGCGAAGAGGCTTGCGGCGGCGGTTCCATCGCTGCTCTGGACGGTGACGCGAGTGTTCGGGGCGAACACCGTGCCCGCGTATTTCGTCCCGTTGCTCAACTTGGCCGGCGGGTCGGTGAAGCTGAAAGCCGAATTGAGCGCGTTGCCGTTCGCATCGACCACAGAGACGACGTCGACATACTGAGCTATCAGCCTTCGACGGCCCAAACGGAAATTTGCAGCGCGGGCGCGCGGCGCTTGGGAGGGAATGCTCAAGGTGACGATGGCGTTGCCAGAAGCAGTGTACGATCCATCGGCCGCGATCGTGCCATAGGAAGCCGCCACGTATCCGGTGAGCGTCCCCTGAAGATCGGTGTCCAACATGGGGGTAAAGATCGTCTGAAGCAGCTTTTGCGTCTGGGCGGCGGTCGGTGGAGTGTTGCCGTTTGCCGAGAACAGGGATTGCTTCTCGAAATAAAGCGCAGTCTGCCCGACCGGGATCGTGTCACTGATGTTCCCTAGCATCATTGGCAGGCTTGTCTGCCAATTGTCGATCAGCGACGGAGTATTCATGTTGCCGACATAGGCACCCCGATTAAATTCATAATTGATGCTTCCTGCTGTCATTGAACACTCCAGCCGGTAGAGCAGTGAGGAGTCGGACAGCAGGGTCAGGCTTGTGGTCGCGCTACGTGCGGAAATTACCCTCGATCCAGCTGTGAATGGCGCAAAGGTCGAGCCGCCATCATTGGAAAACGTGACTGTCGCGGTGCCCACGGCGCTTGGGGCAAAGCGGAGAACGGTCGCGAAATATTGAAGGTTTTTCAGCTCAGCGAGCGTGACGGGTTGCTGCGGAACCGAAAAGGGCGCCGACACGCTATTGCCGCTACATGCTCCCGAGATGCCTAGTGCACCGACTCAGACAGATGATTCAGGGCGAGTTTGGTCCTGATCGCGTT
>NZ_JARPVX010000008.1:5977-107350 GCF_033947565.1 Lichenihabitans sp. Uapishka_5 | reverse complement strand
GACCACCAGCGCGGCCGCCTCGATGGCGGTGCGGCCGGCGAGCGACAGGGTCGGGCGCAGCTCCGTCCTATCGGCCAGCGCGGCCGCGAGCCGGCTCGCCTCGGTGGTGCCGCCGAGGATGAGAAGACGCATGCTCGATCCTATCCGAGCGGCGGGCCGGCTGTGAAGCCGGTGGTCCACGGGGGGGCTTGCGCATGAGCGACGGGGTGCATCCTTGGCTGAGCCTCGTCGGCCTCGGCGAGGACGGGCCGGATGGCCTGTCGCCCGCCGCACGCACCGCCATCGAGGCGGCCGCGCTGGTGGTCGGCGGCGCCCGGCACCTCGCCCTTGCCGGATCGCTGATCCGGGGTGAGGCGCTGTGCTGGCGTTCGCCCCTCGAATCGACGCTCCCCGACATCCTGGCCCGCCAGGGTCAGCCGATCTGTGTGCTGGCAACCGGCGACCCGTTTCACTACGGCGTCGGGGCGTTGCTGGCGCGGCACATCCCCGTTGCCGAGATGCGGTGTTGGCCGCAGCCCTCCGCCTTCAGTCTCATGGCGGCACGGCTCGGCTGGAGCCTCGAGGCATGCCGCTGCCTGTCGGTGCACGGGCGGGCGCTCGGCCGGGTGGTGCCGGCGTTGCGACAGGACGGCCGGCTGATCGCCCTGTCGTGGGACGGCGACACGCCCGCCAGGCTGGCGGCGCTGCTGGTCGAGCGGGGCTTTGGGGCGTCCCTGATCGTCGTCGGCGAGGCGCTCGGTGGCCCGGCCGAGCGACTGCGCCACACGACGGCGGCCGGCTTCGACCTCGATGGCGTGCAGGCCCTCAACACCGTGGCCTGCGCCCTTGTGGCGGAGCCGGGCGCCCGGCAAAGGCCCGCGACCCCTGGCCTGCCGGACGATTGGTTCGCCCACGACGGGCAGATCACCAAGGCGCCGATCCGGGCCATGACGCTTGCGGCCCTGGCGCCGCGCCCCGGCGAGCAACTGTGGGACGTCGGCGCCGGTTCGGGCTCGGTCGGCATCGAGTGGCTGCTGTCCGATGATGCGACGCAGGCCGTCGCGGTCGAGCGCGACGCCGGTCGCGCCGACCGCGTGGCCGCCAATGCGGCCCATTGGGGCGTCGCCGACCGTCTCACTCTGGTGCGGGGCGCGGCACCGACGGCGCTGGCCGAGCTGCCGCCGCCGGATGCGGCCTTCATCGGCGGTGGCCTCACGGAACCCGGCCTGATGGATGCCGTGCAGATGGCGCTGCCGGCCGGCGGGCGCCTCGTGGCCAATGCCGTGACGCTGGAAAGCCAGGCCCTGCTCATGGCGCTGTTCGGCCACCATGGCGGCGATCTCGTCAGCCTGGGCGTGGCGCGCGCCGAACCGGTGGGGGCCTTTCATGGCTTCCGCCCCGCCATGCCGGTGGTCCAATGGCGCTGGGTGAAGCCGTGAGACACTGTGTTCCGGGTCCGAAGCCCTCATTCCGGGGCGCCGCGGGCGAACTCGGAACCGGTGTGGTTCGGCTGGCCTCGCATGGGGCCCCCCGGTTTCGGCTTTCCGCTTGCGCTGCGGCCGGAGTGAGGATACCCGCCTCGTCACAGGCAAGCCCATGATGAGCGCCGAGGCAGAACCGTCAGGCCCACGCTTGTTCATCGGCGTGGGGTGTCGACGCGATTGCGACGCCGAGGCGATCCGAGCCGTCATCAACGCGGCCTGCGCGAACCTCGAGCTTGCTGACGCGGCCGGTCTTTTCACCGTCGAAGGCAAGCACCGGGAAGCCGGCTTGCACGAGGCCGCCCGGACGCTCGGGCTGTCGCTCGGCTTTTTGCCGGCCGATACCCTGGCCGCGATGGCCGGCCGCACCACCCATCGCTCCGCCCGGGTCCTGGCCGCGACCGGCACGCCTAGCGTCGCCGAGGCGGCGGCGCTTGCGGCGGCGGGGCCGGGCGGACGATTGCTGGTGCCGCGCTTGGCCCATGCGACGGCCACCTGCGCTGTGGCGATCCGACCCGGGGAGGGGGCATGACCATTCATTTCATCGGGGCTGGCCCCGGTGCGGCGGACCTCATCACGGTGCGGGGCCGCGACCTCCTGGCCCGCTGTCCGGTGTGCCTTTACGCCGGCTCGCTGGTGCCGGCGGCGCTGCTCGATCATTGCCCGCCCGGCGCCAGGCGAGTCGACACGGCGCCGCTGTCGCTCGATGCGATCCTCGCCTTGATGGCCGAGGCCGATGCGGCCGGCCAGGATGTGGCGCGGCTCCATTCAGGCGATCTGTCGATCTGGAGCGCCATGGCGGAACAAATGCGCCGCCTCGAGGCGCTCGGCATCCCGGTCACGATCACGCCCGGCGTACCGGCCTTTGCGGCTGCGGCCGCGACGCTCGGGCGCGAATTGACCCTGCCGGGCGTCGCCCAGTCCTTGGTGCTGACCCGCACCGGCGGCCGCGCTTCGCCGATGCCCGAGCGCGAAACCTTGGCCGGCTTCGCAGCCACGGGCGCCACCCTGGCGATCCATCTGTCGATCCACGCCCTCGAGCGCGTGGCGGCGGAGCTTGCGCCGCATTACGGCGCCGATTGTGCGGTGGCGCTGGTCTACCGCGCCTCCTGGCCGGACGAACGCGTGCTGCGCGGCACCCTGACCACCATCGTGGCGCGGCATGCCGCCGACCCGATGGAACGCACCGCCATGATCCTGGTGGGGCCCGCCCTGGCGGAGGCGTCGTTCCGCGACAGCGCCCTTTACGACCCCGACTACCGGCGGCGCTATCGCGGCGGCGCCGGGCCGTCGGAGGACGCCTGAGGCGTCGCGCAGGCTTCTCAGGCGGGCCGCACGGCCCTATGGCTGGGCCCACAACGAGCGGAAGGATGGGATTCTGGTGTCGGATGCGTTGGCGGTCATCGCCGAGCGGGTAGGGCTGACGCTGCCGACCTTTGCGCCCGGCACCGTGTGGCTGGTCGGCGCCGGGCCGGGCGATCCGGGCCTGCTGACCCTGCACGCCTTGAACGCCATCGCGGAAGCCGATGTTGTCGTCTACGACGCGCTGGTGGCCGACGAGATCCTGGCTCTTGCACGCGACGGCGCCCTGCTGGAATTCGCCGGCAAGCGCGGCGGCAAGCCTTCGCCGTCGCAACGGGACATCTCCGAACGCTTGATCGAGCTGGCCCGCGACGGCCATCGCGTGCTGCGCCTGAAGGGCGGCGACCCTTTCGTGTTCGGGCGGGGCGGCGAAGAAGCACTGGCCCTGGTGGCGGCCGCGATCCCGTTCCGGGTGGTGCCTGGCGTCACGGCCGGCATCGGCGGCCTCGCTTATGCGGCGATCCCGGCCACGACGCGCGACACCAACCACGCCGTGATCCTGGCCACCGGCCACAAGGCCTCCGACCGCGCGCGCGACCACGATTGGCGGGCGCTGGCCCGCACCGGGCTTCCGATCGTCATCTATATGGGCATGACCTTTCTGGACCGCATCGCTGCCGAGCTGATGGCGGGCGGCCTTGCGCCCGACACGCCCGTGGCCCTGGTGGCAGACGCCACCACCCGCCGGCAGCGCGTGGTGCTGACCACGCTCAGCGAAGCGCGCGCCGCCGCCGACCGGGAGCGCGTCAAGGCGCCGGCCCTTGTAGCGGTGGGCTCGATCGTGGCCCTGCAGCCGGTGCTGGCCCCCTTCGCAATTACGCTTGGGGCGGCGCCATGACGTCCGGCGTCCCCGGAATCGTCGTGGCGGGGCCCCGCTCGGGCTCCGGCAAGACCACCGTGACGCTTGGCCTGCTGCGGGCGTTCACCCGGGCCGGCGTGCGGGTCGCCGGCCTCAAATGCGGGCCGGATTACATCGATCCCGCTTTTCACGCCCGCGCCTGTGGTCGGCCAAGCCTCAACCTCGACGCCTGGGCGATGCCGCCCGGGGCGCTGGCGGGCCTCGCGGCCGAGGCCGCACAAGGCTGCGATCTGGTGATCTGCGAAGGCCTGATGGGCCTTTTCGACGGGGTGCCCGGGCTGCCCGGCCGGGCGGGCTCGACCGCCGACGTCGCGGCCGCGCTCGGCTGGCCGGTGCTGTTGGTGCATGACGTCAGCGGGCAGGCCCAAAGCGCCGCCGCCCAGATCGCCGGCTGCGCGGTTTTCGATCCGCGCATCAGCCTCGGGGGCATCATCCTGAACCGCGTCGGCAGCGCCCGGCACCATGCCCTGGTGGCGGCCGGCCTCGCCCGCACCGGCCTGGACGTGCTGGCGGCCCTGCCGAAGGCGCCCGAGCTGAGCCTGCCGGAACGCCACCTCGGCCTCGTCCAGGCTGAGGAAACCGCCGACCTCGACCGGCGCCTCGATGCCATGGCGGATTTCGTCTCCGCGCACCTGTCGCTCGACGTGGTGCGGGCGCTGGCAAAGCCCTCGGCTGCGATCGGGGCGGACCCGCTCGGAAGCCCGATCCCGCCCCCCGGCCAACGCATCGCGCTGGCCCGCGACGCGGCTTTCTCGTTCGTCTACCCGCATGTGCTCGACGGTTGGCGTCGCGCGGGTGCCGCCATCCTGCCGTTCTCACCGCTGGCCGACGAGCCGCCCCCGGAGGAGGCCGATTGCTGCTGGCTGCCGGGTGGCTATCCCGAACTGCACGGGGGCCGGATCGCCGCGGCGTCGCAATTTCTCGGTGGCCTGCGCGCCTTTGCGACGAGGCGGCCCGTGCATGGCGAGTGCGGCGGTTACATGGTGCTGGGCGAAAGCCTCGTCGATGCGGCCGGCACCGCGCATCCGATGGCCGGGCTGTTGTCGGTGCGGACGAGCTTTGCCAAGCGAAAGCTGCACCTCGGTTATCGCGATGCCGAGACGCTGCAGCCCTCGAGCCTCGGTCCTTCCGGCACGCGCCTGAAGGGGCACGAGTTCCATTATGCCAGCATCGTCGATCTCGGTGGCGACCTGCCCCTGGCCCGGGTGCAGACGGCCTATGACGAGTCGCCGACGCTGGCCGGCAGTCGGCGCGGGCCCGTCTCTGGGACGTTCTTCCATGCCCTTGTTGCGACGCAACAACTTGCCTGAGCGGCCCGGCTTTCCTTAAGGTGCCGTTAAGGTTAAGCGCCGTTAATGGACGCTTCGCTGCCGCCCGGAGCCGACCCGCCATGTGCCGCTGGATTGCCTATCAGGGTGAGCCGATCTTCCTCGACACGCTTGTGGCGGAGCCGGCCCATTCGTTGATCGCGCAGTCGCTGCACGCGGCTGAATGCAAGGCCGCCACCAACGGCGACGGGTTCGGGGTCGGCTGGTACGGTGAGCGCGACGTGCCCGGCCTTTACCGCGAAACGCGGCCGGCCTGGTCGGACGAGAACCTCCGCAATCTGTGTGCCCAGGTGAAGTCGCGCTTGTTCTTCGCCCATGTCCGGTCCTCGACCGGGCCGGCCACCGCGCGGGCCAACTGCCATCCCTTCGCGGTCGGCAACACCATGTTCATGCACAACGGCCAGATCGGCGGCTATCCGGCCGTGAAGCGCCGGCTCGAGGCGCTGATCGCCGACGATCTTTACGCCCACCGGGCCGGTTCCACCGATTCGGAGGCGCTGTTCCTCACGGCGCTGACGAACGGGCTCACGGACGATCCCATCGGCGCCGTGGCGCGGACGCTGCTCGACGTGCAGACGCTGATGCGCGCCGCCTCGGTGAGCGAGCCGTTGCGTTTCGCGGCCGCCACCACGGATGGCACCTGCATTCATGCGTTCCGTTGGGCCTCGGACGGGCGGGCGCCGTCGCTCTATTGGCGGCAGACGCCTCGCAACCTGTTGATCGTGTCCGAGCCGCTCGACGGCGAGCGGGCCCGCTGGCGAGAGGTGCCGCAGGGCTGCGCCCTTATCGCCATGCCGGGCGAACCGGTGCGGCTGGCCCCGATCGAGATGCAGCAGCGCCGCGCCGCCTGAGCCGAGGCTCAGCCGAGCCGGCGCATCACGTTCAGCGCTCGGCGCACCCAGGGCGAGGCAAGGCGCCGGCCGATCTCCTGCACCACGATGGCCCGATGCGCCTCCGACCGGGAGGGCAGGGGTGCCAGAACATCGCCGAGATCCGCCAGCGTCAGGTTGCGGGCGATCGCCAGGCTCCAGAAGCTTATCAGCTCGCGCACCTCCGAGCCCACAAGCCCGACCCACAGGATGCGGCCATGCCGATCCGTCACGACCTTCAGGCTGCCGTCGCGATCCACAGCCAGCAGGGCCCCGCCAGTCTGGCTCAGCGGCCAGCGCCAGATGCGCGCCGCCGCGGCGGCCGGCAGTCGCCCCACCGTCGCGATCTCGGGCAACGTGGCCGACACCACCGGCACGCATTCGGGGCGCAGGCGTCCCGGTACGGGCGTGAAGGCGGTCTTCAGGGCGTGGCCGGCCTGCATGATGCCTTCCGGGCTCGAGCCGGCGCCTGCGGCCCGGCCGATTGCCAGGATGGTGCGGCGGCTGGTGCGCAGCCCTGCGTCGAGCACGAGGCCCTGAGCATTTGTGGCGACGCCGGCCCGCGCGAGGTCGAGGGCCTCGAGCGCCGGGCGCCACGCCTCGGCCAGGATCAGGTGGGTCGCCTCGATCGATGTGCCGTCGGGCAGCCTCGCCTCGACGCCACCCGGGCTCGCTTCTACGCCCTGCAGTGGCCCCGGCACGATCGTGACGCCGTCCTGGCGCAGCTGCGCCAGCAGCGGCGCCGCCAGTTCGGGGTCGACATCCGGCAGCAGGGCGTCGCTCATCAGCGTTACGCGACTTCCCAACCGAGCGAGGCTCTGGGCGATCGAAAGCGCCTCCAGGCCACCGCCGACCACCAGAACCGCGCGCGGCCTTTCGCGCCACTGCCCGACATCCGCCACGGTCAGGCAAGCGCCTTGTGGGAGGCCGGCCGCAAGCCGATGCGATGGCTGGATGCCGCCAGTGGCGATGAACACACGACGCGCCCGGAGGGTCGCGTCGCCGACCTGCAGGGTGGCCGCATCGATGAAACGCGCCCTGCCGCGCAGCAGTCGGACGTTGAGGGCGCCGAATCGGGCATGGCTGCGGTCGGGGGCCGCCGCCGCGAGCGCCTGCGCCAAGCCGGTCCAGGCGGCGGCGTGACGGGCCGGATCGGCGGCGGCACGGGCCAGCATCGCCAGCGTCAGGTCGGGGTTGCGATACCCGCTCTGGTCGCCGTCGTCGACCAGGACGCAGGACAGGCCCAAGGCCACCGCACCCAGGCAGGCCGCGAGCCCGGCCTCGCTGGCCCCGATCACGCAAAGGTCAGGGCGGTCTTGAGTGCTCGACACGGGCCGCGCCCTCCGGCATGCCATGAAACAAGCCCGGCCCTTAGCCCAGCGCACCGCCGCTGGCAAAACGCTGTGTCCCGAGTGTGCCTCGACACGCTCGCCTCGTTGACTTCCCGACACCTTTCGCCCATAAGCCGCCCATCGTGCTCCCCGGGTGCCGAAGGGCCTTGCTGGGAGACTTTCGTCGTGGCCGGCTCGTCCGTTGCCACAAGGCATGAAGATCGAGTGGCCGCATCGGATGCGGCCGGCGGAACCGGAGCAGACACGTGAAGCGCACCTTCCAACCCAGCAAGATCGTGCGCAAGCGCCGCCATGGTTTCCGCGCCCGTATGGCCACCGTGGGTGGCCGCCGCGTCGTGGCGGCACGGCGCGCCCGCGGCCGCAAGCGCCTGTCGGCCTAAGTCGAGCCGCGCGCGGCGGGGGACGGCCGGCTATGGATCATGCCGGCTCGTCCGATGGTCCGTCCCGCGAGCCGCCGCTGCGCTTGAAGAAGCGGAGCGAGTTCTTGCATGTGGCCGGGGGGCGCAAAAGCCACTCGGCCTTGTTCACGATCCAGGCACGTCTTCAGGCGGAACCGGCGGCGTCGCGCGTCGGCCTGACGGTGACCAAGAAGGTCGGCAATGCCGTCGAGCGCAATCGGATCAAGCGCCGGTTGCGTGACGTGCTGCGGCGCGACGGCGGGATCAGCTTCCAGCCCGGCCATGATTATGTCGTGGTGGCGCGGCGTCCGCTGCTCGATGCAGCCTTTTCCGACATCGGCACGGGATTTCGCCTGACGGCCGCCAAGGCCCATGCAAAACCGGGCGGCGGTCGGACCAACGACCGCAACCGGACCCGGCCGTGATTGCGCCATCTGCCTGCCCTAACGGTCGCTTCGCGGCCGTGACCCCATCTCGCAGTGTATGAATGACCGACGATAACAAGAACCTGTATCTGGCCATCGCCCTGTCGATCTTGTTCATCGTCGGCTGGAATTTCTTTTACGGCCTGCCGAAGCTGCATCAGCCGCGTGAAGCGGCTCAGCAGGCCCAGGTGGCGGCCAATGGGGCGCAACCGCCCGGCACCACCGTCAACCCGATCGCCCCCTCGGGCGCCGCCACCACGCCGGCGGGTGTCGCCACCACGGCCGCCGTCGACCGCAGCCGCCAGGATGTGCTGAAGGACAGCCCGCGCGTGGCGCTCGAGACGCCGAGCCTCGCGGGCTCGATCAACCTCAAAGGCGGCCGCATCGACGACGTGTCGCTGAAGGATTACCGCGAGACCGTCGCACCCGACAGCCCGATCATCGACCTGTTGTCGCCGTCCGGCTCGCCGCACCCTTTCTATGTCGAAACGGGATTCGTGGGTCAGCCGGGCGCTACGACACCGATGCCGAATGCCAACACGGTCTGGACGGCCGACAAGGCGAAGCTGACGCCGGCAGAGCCCGTGACCCTAACCTACGACAACGGCCAGGGTCTGGTGTTCCGCCGCACGTTGGCGGTCGATGACAAATACATGTTCACGGTGGCCGACAGCGTCGAGAACAAGACCGCTGCGCCCGTGACGCTGTTCCCCTACGGGCTCGTGTCGCGGCACGGCAAGCCGGTCACCTCCGGCTATGCGGTGCTGCACGAGGGACTGATCGGCGTCGTGGGCGACAGCGGCGTGCAGGAGATCAAGTACGACGCCATCGCCAAGGAGGCGAACGGCACCAAGCTGATGGACGGCACCGGCGGCTGGATCGGGTTCACGGACAAATATTGGGCGGCCGCCGTCGTGCCCGACCAGTCCCAGCCCTACAAGGGCCGGTTCTCGGTGACGGGCCAGGATGAGCCCAAGAACTACCAGACCGACATCCTGGACGATGCCAAGACCGTGGCTCCCGGCGCCATCGGCACCGTGACGTCCCGCGTCTTCGCCGGCGCCAAGGAGGTCAACACCATCAACGCATACCAGTCCAATCTCGGTATTAAGAAGTTCGACCTGCTGATCGACTGGGGCTGGTTCTATTTCATCACCAAGCCTCTGTTCAGCGTCATCGACTATTTCTTCAAGCTGACGGGCAACTTCGGCATCGCCATCCTGATCACGACGATCCTGCTGAAGGGCATCTTCTTCCCGCTCGCCAACAAATCCTACATGTCGATGGCGAAGATGAAGAAGGTGCAGCCGCAGATGGCGGCCATCAAGGAGCGCTTTCCCGACGATCGGGCCAAGCAGCAGCAGGCCACGATGGAGCTCTATAAGTCCGAGAAGATCAATCCGGTCTCGGGCTGCTTGCCGATGCTGATCCAGATCCCGATCTTCTTCTCGCTCTACAAGGTGATCTTCATCACCATCGAGATGCGTCAGGCCCCGTTCTTCGGCTGGATCAGGGATCTGTCGGCGCCCGACCCCACGAGCATCTTCAATCTGTTCGGCCTGATCCCGTTCACGCCGCCCCATATCCTGGCGATCGGGGCTTGGCCGATCATCATGGGCTTCACGATGTTCTTGCAGATGAAGATGCAGCCGGAGCCGCCGGACCCCGTGCAGAAGACCATGTTCAACTGGATGCCGGTGATCTTCACCTACACCCTGTCTGCCTTCCCGTCGGGTCTCGTGATCTATTACAGCTGGAACAACCTGCTGACCGTGTTGCAGCAGTTGCTGATCGCGAAGCGGGCCGGCGCCAAGATCGAGCTGTGGGACAACCTTGGCGGCCTGTTCCGCAAGAAGCCCGCGTGACCGAGGCTGTTACGGCGGACGACATCGAGGTCGGGCGAAAACTGTTCGCCCAACCCTGCGATTTTTTGTGGGGCGCCGATAATGCGGCCGCCCTGCCGCCCATGAGCTTGCCCGAGATCGCCTTTGCGGGGCGTTCCAACGTCGGCAAATCGTCCCTCGTCAACGCGTTGACGGGCCGCAAGGCGCTGGCCCGAACCTCGATCACGCCGGGCCGCACCCAGCAGCTGAACTTCTTCTCCCTCGGCGGCAAGCTGCAACTCGTCGACATGCCGGGCTATGGCTATGCGGCGGTCGGCAAGGAGAAGGTCATCCACTGGACCAAGCTTCAGCAAGATTTTCTGCGCGGCCGGGCGACCTTGTTGCGCGTGTTTCTGCTGATCGATGCCCGGCATGGCCTGAAGCCGATCGACCATGAAACGATGGACGTGTTCGACCGTTC
This sequence comes from Lichenihabitans sp. Uapishka_5, assembly GCF_033947565.1. Taxonomy (NCBI): domain Bacteria; kingdom Pseudomonadati; phylum Pseudomonadota; class Alphaproteobacteria; order Hyphomicrobiales; family Lichenihabitantaceae; genus Lichenihabitans; species Lichenihabitans sp. Uapishka_5. The sequence goes on along the minus strand of NZ_JARPVX010000008.1, from coordinate 96,993 downwards.
CGCCATCTCGTTCGCGGTGGTGCTGACCAAGGGCGACGCCGTCAAGGCGGCGGGACGCGACGCCGTGGTGACGCAGGTCGGGGCCGATCTGAAGCGGCATCCAGCCGCCTTCCCGACCGTGACGCTGACCTCGGCCGCGGAGTCCATGGGCATTGCTGAGATGCGTGGCGGTATCGTGCAGTTGATGCGCGAGCGCGGTACGACGGCGTAACGGACACCACGGGAGCGCAGGCCATGAGCGGATCGACGATCGCCACTGCCCAGCAACAGGCCGAAACCCTGATGCAGGCGCTGCCCCACATGCTGCGCTACGACGAGGCGACGGTCGTGGTGAAATATGGCGGCCATGCCATGGGGGACGAGACCGTCGCCCGAGAGTTCGCGCGCGACATGGTTTTGTTGGAGCAATCGGGCGTGAACCCGGTGGTGGTGCATGGCGGCGGCCCGCAGATCGGCGCCATGCTGAAGAAGCTCGGCATCGCGTCGCAGTTTTCCGGCGGCCTTCGGGTGACCGACAAGGCGACGGTCGAGATCGTCGAGATGGTGCTATGCGGCTCCATCAACAAGCAGATTGTCGGCTTCATCAATGCCGAGGGTGGGCACGCGATCGGGCTCTGCGGCAAGGACGGCAATATGGTGACGGCCGCCAAGCTGGAGCGCCGCGCCGAATCGATCGACGGCGAGCCCGAGGTCGACCTCGGCTTCGTGGGCGAGCCCGCCAAGGTGGACACCACCGTGCTCGACCAGGTGCTCGGCCGCGACCTCATCCCGGTTCTGGCGCCCGTCGCCCAGGGAGCCGACGGTGAAACCTACAACGTCAACGCCGACACCTTTGCGGGTGCCATCGCGGGGGCGCTCGGGGCCAAGCGGTTGTTGTTTCTCACCGACGTGCCGGGCGTGCTCGACAAAAACAAGCAGCTCATCAAGGAGCTCAGGGTGGATCAGATCCGCGGCCTCATCGCGGACGGCACCATCACGGGCGGGATGATCCCCAAGGTCGAGACCTGCATCTATGCGCTGGAGCAGGGTGTCGAGGGCGTCGTCATCCTGGACGGTAAGATGCCGCATGCGGTGCTGGTGGAACTGCTGACCGACCATGGTGCCGGCACGCTGATCACGCGGTGAGTCCGTCGCCGACCACCATGGGGGCGCTACTCGGATCCGTCGCCGCCGTGCCGACCGAGACCGAGCTGACGCGACTTGGCGCCAGCTTCGCCGGGGTGGACACATGGGTGTTCGACCTCGACAACACGCTGTACCCGGCCGGCAGCACCATCTGGCCGGCCGTAGACATCCGCATCACTCTTTATCTGGCCAACCTGTTCGGCCTCGACGGCCTGTCGGCTCGAGCTCTACAGAAATATTACTACCAGCGCTACGGCACGACGCTGCGCGGTTTGATGGAGGAGCAGGCGGGATCGGCCGATGTGTTCCTCGATTTCGTGCACGACATCGACCGGACAGGCTTGGCCCCGAACCCGGAGCTCGGTCGCGCCCTGACGGCGCTGCCCGGGCGCAAGCTGATCTTCACCAACGGTTCGCGCGATCATGCGATGCGCACCACGGAGCAGCTTGGCTTCCCGGACGTCTTCGAGGACATCTTCGATATCGTGGCGGCCGAGCTGGTGCCGAAACCCGAAGCGGCCGTCTACGACCGGTTCCTGGCTCGCCATGCGGTCGATCCGGTCCGGGCCGTGATGGTCGAGGATCTCGCCCGCAACCTCGTAGTGCCGCACGCGCTGGGTATGCGGACCGTGCTGGTGTCGCCACGCGGCCGTGACCATCGGGAACGCTGGGAGGCCGAAGGGATCGGCGCGCCCCATGTGGACTTCGTCACCGACGATCTCGCCGGCTTCCTGAGGGCGGTCACCCTTGCGCGCTTTAGCGACGTGGCCGAGAACGACCGGACGGCCTGAACGGCCGTCCGTCATTGACGCCTCAATCCTGCAACAGGCGCTTGAACAGCTCGAGCTCCTCGGCCAGCGTCGTTTCGGCCGCGCACAGGTTCTCGATCTTGCGCACCGCATGCAGCACGGTTGTGTGGTCGCGCCCCCCGAAGCGACGGCCGATCTCGGGAAGCGAGCGCGGCGTCAGGGCTTTGGAGAGATACATGGCGATCTGGCGCGGCCGCACCACGGTCGCGGTGCGACGGGACGACAGAATGTCGGCGCGGCTGACGTTGTAGTGGCTGGCCACCAGCTTCTGGATGTCCTCGATCTTGACGCGCTTCGGTTCGCGCGTGCGGATCAGATCCCGGATGGCGGTTTCTGCCGTTTCGACCGTATGGGGCCGGGCCGACAGGGTCGCATGGGCCATCAACCGATTGACGGCCCCGTCGAGGTCGCGACCGTTGGTGGTGATGACGCTCGCCACATAGGCCATCACGGTGGGGCTGAGCTCGAAGCCCGGCTGGATCACCTGGGCCACCGCGACGCGTGCTTCGACGATGCGCTGGCGCAAGGCCTCGTCGAGCGACTCGATCTCGACGCAGAGCCCGCCCGCTAGGCGTGAACGCACCCGCTCTTCGAGCGCCTCGAGTTCGCCCGGCGGCCTGTCGGCCGCGATCACCACCTGCCGGCCGTCGTCGATCAGCGCATTCAGGGTGTGGCAGAACTCCGTCTGAATCGACTTGCCCTGCAGGAACTGCACGTCGTCGATGATCAGCACGTCGATGGCCCGCAGGCGCTCCTTGAACGCGATGGCGGTCTGGGCCTTCAGCGATGCCACGAAGCCATACATGAACTTCTCGGCCGTGAGATAGATCACCCGCCGGCCCGAATCCGTCACGGCCTGGGCGGTTGCCTGCAGCAGGTGGGTCTTGCCCAGGCCTACGGCCGCATGGATGTAGAGCGGCGAATACAGCAGCGGCTCACCGGCCTTGGCTTCGGCGACCCGCTGGGCCGCCACCTGGGCCAATTGGTTCGATCGGCCCACCAGGAAGGTCGAGAAGCTCAAGCGGCGGTCGAGCGGCGAACCGCCGAGCCCATCGGCCGGCGTGGCGGCGTCCTTGTCGGCAGGGCGGGGCGCCTTGCGGTTGTCCTGCACGGCGACGTCGGTCGCTCGCAGGACGTCTTCGCGCTCGCTGCCCGAGGTACGGGCTTCATCGGCTACAGCGCGAGGCGCCGCCGCGGCACGGCTCGCCGACCGCAGCGCAATGGCGAGATGCGTCACCTCGGGGAACTCGGCCGTCAGGACGCCGAGCAGTCGGTCGAGATAATGCGACTGGATCCAGGTCTTCAGAAACGTGGTGGGGACCGACAGGTTGGCCCGCCCATCGACGATGCTGATGAGTTCCAGGCGAGCGAACCAAGCATTGTAGACGGCATCGCCGACGCTGGCGCGAAGACGGCGGCAGGCATCGGCCCAGCCTTCCGCCATGGAGGGAGCGGCGGGAGCCTGCAGGGTTCCGGCGTCGGCCGGTCCGCGAAAGGAAGCGTCCGGGCGCGTGATCTGGCGAGCGGTCATGGGCCTATCGATGGGTCGGAGAAGAGCGGACAGCGGGTCGGTCAATTCTGCGCCCACGGCAGCCGCAACGCCTTCCACCCCGCCACCGAGCCTCGGTGGTGATCGCTGTCCGGCGGACCCTCGAATCCACCCGAAACATTGTAGCAGCGCGAATGTCCGGCGGCCGCCATCGTGGCGGCTGCCGCTTGGCTTCTGGCGCCCGACCGGCAAAGAAACAGCAAGGGCGCATCGGCGGGCAGGTTGTCCTGCTTCAAGGCGTCTTCGAGCATGCGAACGAAACCGGTGTTCACCTGCATGGTCGGATAGGATTGCCATTCGAGGAGCACAGGGTCCCGGCCGAAGGCGGACAGGTCGGGGATGCCGACGAACTGCCACTCGGGCTGCGTCCTGACGTCGATCAGCACCGCGTTCGGCTCAGACTGCAGCAGCTTGAAGGCCTCTTCGGGCGACACGTCGCCTGCATAATTCGTTGTCATAGCGCCTGCCTCGTCATTCCGCTCGATCACCGATAGTCGAAGAGCGTTAAAGAAACCGCCGGAACAGGTCTGGCCGTCAATAAGTCCGGGTATTCAGACACAATTACTAATATAAGCCGATACAGAAAACGTTATTGCTCCAGAACTACTTGGAGGCCAACGCTAACAACAAAAATATATCTGTGAAATCGACACGCTTGCGACTGACTGTCGACCCTTAGACGTTACACAGGGCTCCAAGACTCTGCAACCGACTCAGCGCAAGATTCGGATCGGCGCGGATGGAGGCGTTATGCCCAGGTTTCGGTGGCGAACCCGTCAGAATGGCTAAGTGCGTGAAATGCGGCGCTGATTCGGCCGAGTCATGGCGTCGCAGATCGGCCTGCGACTCGGTGTCTGAACCGGAGCGCCAAAGGCCGGTTTGCGAGAGTCAAGGTGCTGACAAACTTCCGGTTTTGGCCTTTTGCCGATAAACGCATGAATCCGCAGCGCATTTCCTGCGCGGGCCCGAACCGGGCGGATATAAAATCCATGTTGCGGCAAAATGACGGTCCAGTGACGCCGGGCCGCCACGCCGTTCAGCTGAACAGCGACCGGATCTGCGCCATGAAGGGCGGCTTCTTCGACTCGGCCAAGCGCCCGAGGAAGCTTTCGACCCAGTGGGCGATGTCGTGCTTCTCGATGCGGGCGAACATGGCCGTATGACGGCTTTTGCGTTCGTCGCGCGGCATCATCAGGGCGGTCTTCATGGCAGCCGCCATGCCTTCCGTTTCGTGCGGATTGACCATGACGGCGCCGTCGAGTTCTGCTGCGGCTCCGGCGAACTGCGACAGGATGAGCACCCCTGGGTCTTCCTTATCCTGTGCCGCGACATATTCCTTGGCCACAAGGTTCATGCCGTCGCGGAGCGGCGTCACGAGTGCGGCGGCGGCCTCCCGGAACACACCCGCCAGATCCGATCGCCCGTAGGATCGGTTGATGTAGCGGATCGGCGTCCAGGCGGCTTCGCCGAAGCGGCCGTTGACGTCGCCAACCAGCTCGTTCACGGCGCGGCTCATATCCCCATATTCCGGGATCTCGGCCCGGCTTTTCGGGGTCACCTGCAAAAACACCACGCGGTTGCGCCACGTCGGCTCGGTTTCCAAGAAATGATCGAAGCCCTCGATCCGGTGGACGATGCCCTTCGAATAATCCAGGCGATCCACGCCGATGAACATCTGCCGCCCGGACAACGAGTCCCGCAGCTCGCGCAGGAACTCCGATTTGGTCGCCGTCTCGGCTTCGGCGGCATAGTCGGCCGTTTCTATGCCGACCGGAAAGGTGCCGATGCGGGTGACGCGCCCGTCGTGCTGGTAGGAGCTTCCGTCGCGTGCCATGTGGGCGCCCGAGATCTGCAGGTAGCGCGCATAATTGTCGCGATCGTTGTCGGTCTGAAACCCGATCAGGTCGTAATGGCTCATCACGCCGAGGCTCTGCTCCTGGCGCGGGATGGTGAAGAGCAGGTCCGGCGGCGGGCAGGGGATGTGCAGGAAGAAGCCGAGCGGGTTCTGGTGGCCGCGCGAGCGAAGCTCCCGCGCCAGGGGGATCAGGTGGTAATCGTGCACCCAGACGAGGTCGTCGGGCTGCAGGATCTTCGACAGCTTATCGGCGAAGAGCCCGTTGACCCTGAGGTATCCCGACAAGTCCGAGCGGCTGAACTCCGCCAGATCGACGCGGTAATGCAGGATCGGCCACAGCACCCGGTTGGCGAAGCCGTTGTAATATTCCTGGTGGTCGGCCGAGGCGAGGTCGGTCACCACATAGGTGATCCCGTCCCGCTCGACGACGGCCGGTTCGGTGTTCGGGTTGTCATCGATCTTGCCGCTCCAGCCGAACCACACGCCTGGGCGGTCCTTGAAGGCGGCCTTGACGGCGACCGCCAGGCCACCGGGTGGCGGCGGCTTGCCGGGCTCCGGTACGGTTACGCGGTTCGAAACGATCACAAGTCGAGACAAGGGGCGTCCTTTCGCTCTCGTGACCGCCGCGTTGCGGCCGGCATCAGGTTATAGACCAGACGCCCGGAAGACGCCGCGCCTTTCTTCGACGGGATCGTATCGCCTCGAGCCGACGGACCTGGGGGCTCGTTCCCGATGGAGCACCCGTGAACCGGACCGGGAACGCCGACGCGAGCCTTTGGCCCACCGGCGGTCATCCGATCCCCAAGGACGGCAAATGCGCGTTCCTGCTTCAGCTCGCTGTCTGTCATCCTGGTGGCTTAGGCCCTGATTCGCCCCCTGGCTGTCAACACGGCCCTTAGGATGGCAGGGGTTTGGCCAAGCTTTGCGACAGGCTGGAAAGCCATGTTCGGACCGCCTCAGGGTCGGCGAAATGGCCGGACGTGCCATCCCGCGCCGTGGTCACCGAATAGGCAAGGCCGCCATGGGCGATCGCCCGGTCGAAGCCCGGCAGATCGGTCACGTCGTCGCCGACGAAGATCGGGCGCCGCCCCTCGAACGGGGCACGGCTCATGAAGCGATCGACCGCGGTGCCCTTGTCGAAACCGGCGTGCTTGACCTCGAACACCATGTGGCCCGGGAGGATGCGGCACCCCTCCGCGTCCGGCTCGTGCAGCAGCGCCTCGATCTCGTGTCGCAACACCGCTCCGAGCGCCGGCGCCGCCCTGTAGTGGATCGCGACCGAGAAGCCCTTATCCTCCACGAGGGTGCCCGGGTGGCGCCCAGCGGTGGCCTGCAACGCTGCGATGAGCGTCGGTGCGAGGCGAAACGTCGATGCGGCTTCGACCGGCTCGGTCGGATAAAATCGCATCTCGGCGCCGTGCACCCCGCTTGTGGCAAGGCGCAGCGGGGCGAAGATCGCATCGAGGTCCGCAATCGACCGCCCACTGACCAGAGCGATCGCGCCATCGAGCTTCTTGTCGAGGCTCGACAGGGCGAGGTTGAGCTCTGGTGGCACCCGGACGCCATCCGGTACGGCCGCAATATCCAGCAGGGTGCCGTCGACATCCAGAAACAAGGCGACGGGTTCGACGGGGATTTTCGGAAGCAAGAACAAACCTGTCTGGATGAGACGCATCATGTGGCGCCGGAAACCTAGGCCTGAACGCGGTGTCGGCAAGGCTCAGCTCAAGCGATTGTCATCCAAAGCTGGAACAAGTCAGAACACCGCACGTTTTTTTCCTGCTAGCCTTGTGCCGCATCGTTCGGAGTTCAGTATGAAGATCGCGCAGATCGCCCCTTTGATGGAAAGCGTCCCGCCTAGGTTGTACGGCGGCACGGAACGCATCGTTTCCTGGCTGACCGAGGAACTGGTGGCCCAGGGCCATGATGTGACGCTTTTCGCCAGCGGCGACAGCGTGACCGGCGCAACCCTTGTGCCCTGCACCACGGAGGCGATCCGCCTCTCGGAAACGATGAAGGAGTATATGCCCTATTACACCATGATGGTGGATCGGGTATCCCGCCTGTCGCGCGCCTTCGATATCGTGCATTTCCACATCGACATGTTCCAGTTTCCGCTGTTCCGCGGCATGGAGCACAAGACGATGACCACCCTGCATGGTCGGCAGGACATGCCCGATCTCTATCCCTTCTATCGCGCCTTTCCGAAGATGCCCCTCGTATCAATTTCGGACTCGCAGCGGTTGCCGGTTCCGGACGCCAACTTCGCCGGCACGGTTCTGCACGGGCTTCCCGCCAATCTGCATCAGGCGAACTTGAACCCGGCTGATGGCGGCTATCTGGCGTTTCTCGGCCGCATCTCTCCCGAGAAGCGTCCCGACCGTGCCATCAAGCTGGCTCGTTCCGTCGGCATGCCGCTGAAGATCGCGGCCAAGGTCGACAAGGTCGATACGGAATATTTCGACCAGATCATCAAGCCGCTTCTCAATGAAGGCAGCGACGTCGAATTCGTCGGCGAGGTGGATGAGCGCGGCAAGACCAAGTTCCTCGGCAACGCCAGGGCCCTGTTGTTCCCGATCGATTGGCCGGAGCCCTTTGGCTTGGTAATGATCGAGGCCATGGCCTGCGGCACCCCGGTGCTGGCCTTCAACCACGGCTCGGTGCCCGAAGTCATCGACGACGGTATCACCGGTCGCATCGTCGGATCGATGGAGGAGGCGGTCGCAGCCTTGCCGTCCGTGCTGGCGCTCGATCGTCGGGCGGTCCGGGCGCGCTTCGACGAGCGGTTCACGGCAGCCCGCATGGCCCGCGATTACGTGAAGCTGTACCAGAAGCAGATCGATATGGGCGAAGGCGCCCATGCGGGCGAGCGGGGGCGGATCGAGGCGGAACGGTCGATCTCCTCGATCATGCCGTTGTCGGATTTGTCGACCGGACGGACGCTCCTCACCGGCGAGACAAAGCCGCGGGTTAGCTGAACCATGCTTGATCAGGCCAATGGGGCATCCGAGCAGGGTGCCTTCTACATTCAGGCGACGGGGCCGTCTTCGCGGCCACGTCACACCTTGAAGCAGGGGAACACCTTTGCGGTTTGCGACAGCCACGGCGACGTCGGCGCTTCGCCGGGCGGCCCCGATGGCCTGTTCAACAACGACACGCGTTTTCTGTCGCGCCTTGAGCTACTGATCAACGGCACGCAGCCGTTGCTGCTCGGGTCGCGCATCCGCGACGACAATATCTCGTTGTCGGTCGATCTGACGAATGCCGACATTTATCAGGCCGGTCAGATCGCCTTGTCGCGCGACACGATCCACATCGTGCGGACCCTATATCTATGGGGTGACGTGGCGCACCAGCGCATTCATGTCAGCAACTACGGCGGCGCCCCTGTGGCGTTCAGCATTTCGCTGACGTTCGACTGCGACTTCCTCGACCTGTTCGAGGCGCGTGGCATGAAGCGCGAACGGCGTGGCACCGTGGCGCCGCCGACCGTCGAGGGGCCGCGCGTGCGCGTCGCCTATGCGGGGCTCGATACGACGCCACGCAGCACGATTCTGGCTTTTGAGCCGACGCCCGATCGCCTCGCCGCGCATGAGGCGACCTATCAGTTGCAGCTCGAGGGTGGCGGATCGACTACCTTGTTTCTGTCCACCGAGTGCCATGGCCTCGACCAGCCGCAGCCGGAGACCTTCTTCAAGGGCTTCATGAAGGCCAATCGGGCCGAAAAAGCCGCGACCCGCGATATCGTCACGGTCGAAACCTCGAACGACATCTTCAACGAGGTGATGGATCGCTCGTCGGCCGATCTCGCGATGCTGATCACCCAGACGGCCCAGGGGCCTTACCCCTATGCGGGAACGCCCTGGTATTCGACGACCTTTGGCCGGGACGGTATCATCACGGCCATGCAGATGCTGTGGATCGACCCGCGGGTCGCCAAGGGCGTGCTGCAGCGGTTGGCGCATTACCAGGCCGATGCTTTCGATGGCCCTTCGGATGCGGAACCCGGCAAGGTGCTGCATGAAATGCGCGGCGGCGAAATGGCGGCGCTCCGCGAGGTGCCGTTCGGGCTTTATTACGGCACCATTGACGCCACCCCGTTGTTCATCGTGCTGGCCGGACAATATCTGCAGCGCACCGGGGACGAAGACGCCATCCGCCAACTCTGGCCTGCCATCACGCGCGCCTTGCTCTGGATGGACGAGTCGGGTGATCGCGACGGCGACGGATTTCTGGAATATTTTCGGGCCACCGACGCCGGCCTGCAGAACCAGGGCTGGAAAGATTCCTTCGATTCCGTGTTCCATGCCGACGGCACGCTGGCCGAGGGGCCGATCGCACTGGTCGAGGTGCAGGGCTATGCCTATGCGGCCAAGCGGATGGCGGCGCTTTGTGCGTCCCGGCTCGGCATGCACGAGCAGGCGATCGAGCTCGATCGGCAGGCTGCCGCCCTGGCCGACGCCTTCGAACAGCAATTCTGGTGCGAGGAGATCGGCACCTATGCGGTGGCGCTCGATGGCCGGAAGCAGCCGTGCCGGGTGCGCACCTCCAATGCCGGCCAGGTATTGTGGAGCGGCATCGCACGGCCCGGCCGGGCCCGCATCGTGGCCGACGGCCTTGTGGCGCCGAACTTCTTTTCCGGATTCGGTATCCGGACCGTGCCGATCGGCGAGCCGCGCTACAATCCGATGTCGTATCACAACGGCTCCATCTGGCCGCACGACAACAGCTTGATTGCGCTTGGCATGGCCCGGTATGGCCTGCTCGACCATGTCGAGCGGGTGTTCGAGGGCTTGTTTGCCACGGCGACCTATATGGACCTGCGTCGCCTGCCGGAACTGTTCTGCGGCTTCCGCCGTCGGCGCGGTGCGGCGCCGACCCTTTATCCCGTTGCCTGCTCGCCGCAGGCCTGGGCGGCCGGCACCCCGTTCATGCTGCTGCAGGCGATGCTGGGGCTCGAATTCGATCCGGTGACGCGGTCCATTCATTTCAACAATCCGAAGCTGCCAAGCTCCTTGGATGAATTGACCATTTGCAACCTTGGGTTTGCCGAAGCCCAGGTGGATGTCACCCTGAGGCGCGTCGGCGAGCATGTGGCGCTGCGGGTCATCCGCAGCGTCGGCAGCATCCAGGTGTCGATGAACCTGTCCTGATCCGATGGGACGCGTTTCGCGACAGCGAGGCGCGTCAGCCGTTCGGGCGCGAGCGGGCCACGATGGCACTCGTCGACTGGTCGTCGACGAGGTCGATCAATGCGACGCTGCCACCGCGCTGCTTGACGAAATCGGCGCCGACCACCTGATCCTCGCGGTAGTCCGCACCCTTCACCAGCAGGTCGGGCTCGAGCGCACGGATCAGCTCGTAGGGCGTATCCTCATCGAACAGCACCACCGCGTCGACGCAACCGAGCGCCGCCATCACGGTGGTCCGGGCATCCTGGCCCTGAACCGGACGGGTCGGGCCCTTCAGCCGACGCACCGACGCATCCGTGTTGAGCCCGACCACCAGCCGGTCACAGCGCGACGCGGCCTCGCGGAGCAACCTGACGTGGCCCGGATGGAGAATGTCGAAGCAGCCGTTGGTGAACCCGACCCGATGGCCTTGCTGGCGCCAGACCGCACGCAACCGGACGGCTTCGGCGCGGCTGATCGCTTCGCTGGCCGCAGTCGGCTCGGCCCGCAGCGCCTGCGTGAGTTCGCCGATGCTCAGGGTCGCGGTGCCGTGCTTCGTCACCACCAGCCCTGCGGCCACATTGGCGAGGCTGACGGCCTCCCCGAGGTCGAGCCCGGCCGCGAGACTGGCGGCCAGCACCGCCACCACGGTATCGCCCGCACCCGACACGTCGAAGACTTCACGCGCCTGCGCCGGAACGTGCAAGACGGGCCGATCCGGTGCCACCAGGCTCATGCCGCGTTCCGAACGCGTCACCAGGATGGCGGCGCCTGTGGCCGCCATGGCGTAGCGCGCCGCCGCTTCCACCTCGGTGTCGCTGTTGCAGGGAAGGCCGGTGGCCTGTTCGAGTTCGGAGCGGTTCGGCGTGATCAGCGTGGCGCCGCGATAGGGTGTCCAGTCCGGCCGCTTCGGATCGACGATCACCGGGCAGCCTTGAGCGATGCTTCGTGCCACGACCGCACCGATGATGTCGGGCGTGAGCGTGCCCTTGCGATAATCGGACAACACCACGACGCCTGACCCTGGCTGCAGCGCCTCGAAGCGATCGAGCAGCATGGTCTGCGCGGTCGCGTCGAGGTCGCGCGCATCTTCCCGGTCGAGGCGGAGCAGTTGCTGCCCGTGGCTGACGAAGCGCGTCTTCAGCGTGGTCGGCCGTGCCGGGTCGGCCACCAGGGCGGACATCAGTGTTTCGCTCCAGCCTGCCAGCACGGCGGCGAGATCGGCGGCCGTCGCATCGGCGCCGGTGACGCCGAGCAAGCGCACGCTGCCGCCGAGCGCCGCAATGTTAGCCGCCACATTGGCGGCACCTCCCGGCACGTCCTGCTGCCGATCCCAGGCCAGCACGGGGACCGGCGCCTCGGGCGACAAACGGCCGGCATGGCCGTGGATGTAGCGGTCGAGCATCACGTCGCCGACCACCAGCACCGTGCCGCGGCCCGCGAAGGTCAGCATGGGGGCGTCACGACCAAGATGGTTTGTTCGGCGGAGGATGTCATGCGGTCGCGGCCGGCGGCGGGGCGGCGCGCCGGAACAGCCGGCCCGTCGCGATCTGGATGCGGCGGATCACAACATAGAACACCGGCGTGAGGAACAGGCCGAAGGCGGTCGCCCCGATCATGCCGAACATCACCGCGGTGCCGAGCGCCTGGCGCATCTCGGCACCCGGTCCCGTCGCCAAAGCGAGCGGCACCACGCCGAGGATGAAGGCGAAGGCCGTCATCAGGATCGGCCGGAGCCGCAGGCGGCAGGCTTCGACGGCGGCATCCACGGGCCCCCGCCCATCCTGGCCTTCGAGCTGATGCGCGAATTCGACGATCAGGATGGCGTTCTTGGCCGCAAGGCCGATCAACACGATCAGGCCGATCTGGGTCAGGATGTTGTTGTCGAAGCCGCGCAGCTGTACGCCGGCGAGCGCGGCCGCGACGCCGGTCGGCACCACGAGCAGGATCGACAGTGGCAGCGCCCAGGATTCGTATTGCGCGGCCAGCACCAGGAACACCAGCACGATGCCGAGCCCGAACACGTAGATGGCCGTATTGCCGGCGGCCCGCTCCTGATAGGCGATGTCGGTCCAGGCATAGGCCATGCCGTCCGGCAACGCCTTGGTGGTGATGTCCTGCATGGCATCGAGCGCCTGTCCGGTCGACACGCCGGCGGCGGCGTCACCCTGGATCGGCACGGAATAATACAGGTTGTAGCGCTGCACGATCTGGGGCCCCGCGATGGTGCGGATGTTGGCCAGCGATCCCATCGGCACCAGCGCCCCGGTCGAGGAGCGGACCTTCAGCCGGGCGATGTCGTCGGGCTCCTGCCGCCACGGCGCATCGGATTGCACGCGCACCTGATAGATGCGGCCGAACAGGTTGAAGTCGTTGACGTATGAGCCGCCGAGATTGACCTGAAGGGTCGAGAACACGTTGGACAGCGGCACGTTCAGCATCTGCGCCTTGGTGCGATCGATGTCGAGGAACAGCTGCGGCGTGTCGCTACCGAAGGTCGTGAACACCCGGCTGAGACTCGGGCTCCGATTGGCCTGGCCGATGATGGTGCCGGCCGTTTCCAGCAACGCGTTGATGTCCGAGCTCTGCTGATTCTGCAGCTGCAACTTGAAGCCGCCACCGTTGCCGAGGCCGCGGACGGGCGGCGGCGGAATGGCGATGATGCGGGCTTCCTGGATCGGAGCCGTCTTCTTCAGCACGTCGGCCAGGATGGCATTGGCCGGGCGGTGCGCCTTGGTGCGGTCCGCGAAGGGCTTCAGCGTCAGGAACATCACGGCGCCGTTCGTGGTGTTGGTGAAGGTGGCGCCGTCGAAGCCCGAGATGATGACCGCATTGGCGACGCCGTCGACCTCGCCGGCCCGCCGTGCCGCTTCGCGCACCACCGCGGTGGTCCGCTCGAGCCCCGCGCCGGATGGCAGCTGCACCACCACGATGAGGTAGCCCTGATCCTGCAGCGGAATGAAGCCGGTCGGCGTCGTCTTGCCGAGGTAGAGCACAGCCGCGATGACGCCTGCATAAACGATCAGCATGGCGCCGAGGCCGATCACACCGCCCGTCAGGCCTCGCACGACGCGCGAATACCCATGCGCGGTCCGATCGAAGCCGTTGTTGAACTTTTCTGCGAGCCACGAGCCGAAGCGCGCCAGAAAGAAACGCTTGTGGCCGTGATCTTCCCGGTGCGGCTTCAGCAGAAGCTTGCAGAGGGCCGGTGACAACGTCAGCGAATTGATCATCGAAATGATGGTGGAGGCCGCGATCGTCAGCGCGAACTGCCGATAGAACTGCCCCGATATGCCGGGGATGAAGGCCGTCGGCACGAACACCGCGGTGAGCACCAAGGCGATCGCCACCACGGCGCCGCCGACCTCGTCCATGGTCTTATGGGCGGCCTCGCCGGGCGTCATGCCTTCGGCGATGTTGCGCTCGACGTTCTCCACAACCACGATGGCGTCGTCCACCACGATGCCGATGGCCAGCACGAGGCCGAACAGCGTCAGATTGTTGAGCGAGAAGCCGAGCACCTTCATCACCGCGAAGGTGCCGATCAGCGACACCGGGATCGCCACAACCGGGATCACGGCGGTGCGCCAGCTCTGCAGGAACACGATCACCACGATGATGACGAGGATCAGGGCCTCGTAGAGCGTCTTATAGACCTCGTGCACCGACTCGCCGATGAACTCGGTCGGATTATAGGCGATTTTGAATTCGACCCCCTTGGGAAAGTTCTTGGCCAGCCGCTTCATCACGGCCTGCACCTGGTCGGCAGCGTCGAGGGCATTGGTGCCTGGGCGCTGGAACACGCCGATGCCGACGGCCGGCTGTGCATTGAGGAACGACTGGGTGACGTAGTCCTTTTGTCCGAGCTCCACCCGGGCGATATCCTCGATCCGCACCAGGCGGCCGTTCGACGTCTTCACGACGACGCGCTTGAATTCGTTGATGTCCTTGAAGCGCCCTTGCGTCTGCACCACCAGCTGGAATGCCGTATCCTTGGGCGAGGGCGGCGACCCGAGCGCACCCGAGGCCACCTGCACGTTCTGTTCCTCGAGCGCGCCCGTCACATCCGTGGTCGAAAGGCCGTAGGCGGCGAGCTTGTCCGGGTCCATCCACACACGCAGCGCATATTCGTTGCCGCCGAAGATGGTGATGTCGCCGACGCCGTCGAGGCGCAGCAGCTCGTCGCGGATGTTCAGGTAAATGTAGTTCGACAGGTAGTTCTGGTCGTAGCTGTTGTCGGGCGACAGCATGTGCACGACCATCATCAGGTCGGGCGAGGACTTGCGCACTGTGACGCCGAGGTTGCGCACGTCGGCCGGGAGGCGCGGCTGGGCCACCGACAGGCGATTCTGCACCAGCACGTTGGCGATATCGAGGTTGGTGCCGAGCTTGAACGTGACGGTCAGCTGCATGTTGCCGTCGTTGGTCGACAACGACGACATGTAGAGCATGTTGTCGACGCCGTTGATCTCCTGCTCGATCGGCGTCGCGAGCGTGGCCGCTACGGTCTCGGCATTGGCGCCCGGGTAGGAGGCCCGCACCACGACGGTCGGCGGGACGATGTCGGGATATTGGGCGACCGGCAGCGTGATGTAGGCGACGTAGCCGAGGATCAGCAGCACGATGGACGTGACGGACGCGAAGATCGGCCGGTCGACAAAGAAATGGGCGAAACGCATCAGGATCTCCGATGCCGGCCAAGAGGGTCCGGCAGGGCGGGAGGACGCCGGAGGGTCCGGCGTCGTGCGATCTGAGCCGCCCGCGAGGCGGGCGGCGCGCCGTCAGCTGCGGCTTTGCGGCAAAACCTTCAGGTCCGGCGCGACCTTGACGCCCGGGCGCACCCGGGTCAGGCCGTTGATCACCAGCGTCTCGCTGCCGTCGAGGCCGGTCCGCACGATGCGGTAGCCGTCGATCTTGCCGCCGATCCGCACGTCGCGCGGTTGCACGACGTTGTCGGCGCCCACCACATAGACGATGCGCTTGTCCTGGTTGGCCGCGACCGCCTCGTCAGGGATCAGGATGCCCTGGTAGGGCTTCGAGGCCGGCATGCTGATGACGCCGAACAGCCCTGGCTTGATGAGCAGGTCGTGATTTTCCATCGTGGCGCGCAGCAGCACGGTTCCGGTGGCGTTGTCGACGCTGTTGTCGACGAAGTCGAGGACGCCCTTGTGGGTCGGCTTGTCTTCGCCCGTCAGGGCCACCAGCACCTCCGGTGGCGCATCCGCCAGCGTTCGGCCGAGGCCAATCCCGAGGTCCTTCTCGTATTCGAGGAACGACCGCTCATCCACCGTGAAGGAAAAGTAGATCGGGTCGAGCGACACGATGGTGGTCAGCTCCGTCTGGTCGGCCACCACGATGTTGCCTTCGGTGACGAGCCGCTGGCTGATCTTTCCTGCCACCGGTGCTCTCACCTCGGTGAAGTCGAGGTTGAGCTCCGCCTGCGTGACGGCGGCCTTGGCGCTATCGAGATCCGCCTGGGCGGTCTGGGCCGTCTGCCGGCGCTGATCGGTGGCTTGCTCGGTGATGTTGCCCGACCGGGTCAGATCCTGGGCGCGTTGCAGGTCGGTCTGCGAGAACGAAACGCGCGCCTGGGCCGACGTCTCCGCGGCACGCGACTGGTCGAGGGTCGCCTTATAGGGGCGCTGGTCGATGACGAAGAGCACGTCCCCCTTCTTCACGAAGGCACCGTCCTGGAAATTGATCTTGGTCAGATAACCCGTCACCCGGGCCCGCACCTCGACAAAGTCGACGGCGTTGAAGCGCCCCGTGTAGTCATCGTGTTCGATCACCTGCTTGACCACCGGCTTCGCCACCGTGACGGCGGGCGGGGCCTGCTGGGCTTGGGCCAGGGCTGGCGACAGTCCGAGCGCCGGTTGCGCCAAAGCGACCCCAAGCGCGATCAATCGACGAAAAACCATCACTCTTGTCCTTGAGGCCGGCAAGAAGCCTCGTCGTACCGTGTCGCGTCGCACGGGCAGAAGCAGCCTGGCACCGTGCCCGGTCGATGGCTCGAGGCCACCACCAGACTGTCGGCATCATCCAGACGACGTCATGGCGCACCGGTCGTGGACCGACGCCGCCGATGTTTTGACCGAGACGGGAGTTCGGGTCAACATGGCTCACCGCATGGCTGCGTGCCTCCGGCCTGCGCTGCTGTCTGCGCTGCGGCGCCCCAGGCCCGTCCGGCATCGCCGTCTTGCGAATGTCATGGAAATGGAACATTCGTAGCCGCGGCCCAGCTCGAACGTCGCCGCTCCCCGCCGTTTGTCCCCTCGTCCCATCGCGCGCCGGAGTTCCATGGCGACCAAATTCGTGACCTTCGCGTCCATCGGACGACGCGGCCTGCCGAACCAATGGGACATCATCGCGCTGTCGCTGATCTTCGGGCTGTTCGTGCTCGTGGTGCATGGATCGCAGGGCATGCTGGCGCCTTTGCCGGTCGCCACCGCCCATCCGATCGACCTCAGCTATTGGGCGCTGCCCTATTACGCGTTGCGCACCACGCTGCGGATGTTCGCCGCGATGGCGGCCTCGCTCCTGTTCACGCTGACGTACGCGACCGTGGCGGCCAAGAGCCGGCGGGCCGAGATGGTGTTGATCCCGCTGCTCGACGTGTTGCAGTCGGTGCCGATCCTCGGCTTCCTGAGCTTCACGGTGACGTTCTTCCTGGGCCTGTTCCCCGGCAGCCAGCTCGGGGCCGAATGCGCCGCGATCTTCGCCATCTTCACGAGCCAGGCCTGGAACATGGCGTTCTCGTTCTATCAGTCGCTGCGCACGGTGCCGCGCGACTTGAACGAGGTGACGGAAAGTTTCCGGTTGTCCGCATGGCAGCGGTTCTGGCAGCTCGAAGCTCCCTTCGCGGTTCCGGGGCTGATGTGGAACGCCATGATGTCGATGTCGGGCGGCTGGTTCTTCGTGGTGGCGTCGGAGGCCATCTCGGTCGGCGACACCACCATCAAGCTGCCAGGCATCGGGTCCTATCTGGCGGTGGCGATCGACCAGCGTCGCATCGACTGCGTGCTGGCGGCCGTCCTGGCCGTGCTGGTCGTCATCGTGCTCTACGATCAATTGATCTTCCGCCCGCTGGTGGCCTTTGCGGACAAGTTCAAGGTCGAGCTGTCGGCATCCCAGAAGGGCGACACGCCCTGGGTGCTGGTCTTGTACCAGCGCACCGCCTGGCTGCGCCGCATCACCGACCCACTGCGCGAAGCCTTCGAGTGGTTCACCAGCCTGCGCATCGACCTGCCGAGCTTCGGCGGCAACCGCATGGCCTCCCCGATCCTGTCGCGCCTCGTCGACATCGCCTGGTTCATGCTGGTCGGCGCCCTGACGCTGTATTGCCTGTACGAGATCGTGGAGTTCGTGGCCGCCACCCTGACGTGGCATGACCTGGCCGCCGCCTGCGGTCTGACGCTGCTGACGATGTTGCGCGTGGTCGTGCTGCTGGCACTGGCGACGGTGTTCTGGGTGCCGATCGGCGTCTGGGTGGGGTTGCGCCCCAAACTGGCCGAGAAGGTGCAGCCGCTGGCTCAGTTCCTCGCCGCCTTTCCGGCCAACGTGCTGTTTCCCATCGCGGTGATCGGCATCCTGCGGTTCCACCTCGATGCCGACATCTGGCTGTCGTTCCTGGTGATCTTCGGCACGCAATGGTACATCGTCTTCAACGTCATCGCCGGTGCCACCGCCTATCCGAACGACCTGAAGGAGGCTGCTGCCAACTTCCGCATCCGTGGCTGGGCCTGGTGGCGCAACGTCATCCTGCCGGGCATCTTTCCGTATTACGTCACCGGCGCTCTGACGGCCTCGGGTGGCTCGTGGAACGCCGCCATCGTGGCGGAATACGTCAAGTGGGGCGACGACAAGGTCGCGGCGCACGGCATCGGCGCCTATATCGCCCAGGCGACGGATGCCGGCGACTTTCCGCGCATCGTGCTCGGCGTCGCGGTCATGTCGGTCTTCGTGATCCTGTTCAACCGGCTCCTGTGGCGGCCGCTGTTCGGCTTCGCGGAACGCCGCCTGCGCATCAACTGAGGCACATGCCATGCTCGACACCGTAAGGGGGCCGCTGCTCGAGGTCCGCAACGTCACCCAGCGCTACCGCGGTGGCCACCATGCCGACGAAGGCCCGCCCGTGCTCGAGGGCATGTCGACGGTGCTGAACGAGGGCGAGATTGTCGGCCTGCTGGGGCGTTCGGGCTGTGGAAAGTCGACGCTGCTGCGCATCGTTTCCGGCCTGATCCGACCCTCGAGCGGCGAGGTGTTCTACCAGGGCGAGAAGCTCGAAGGGCCGGCCGATGGCGTCGCCATGGTGTTCCAGAGCTTCGCGCTGTTTCCCTGGTTGTCGGTGCTCGAAAACGTCGAGATCGGCTTGAAGGCGCTGCGGGTGCCGGCCGAGGAAGCGCGGCAGCGCGCCCTGCAGGCCATCGACCTGATCGGGCTCGACGGCTTCGAATCCGCTTATCCGAAGGAATTGTCGGGAGGTATGCGCCAGCGCGTCGGCTTTGCGCGTGCGCTGGTGGTGCATCCCAACATCCTCCTGATGGACGAGCCCTTCTCGGCGCTCGACGTGTTGACGGCGGAAACGCTGCGCAGCGACCTCGTCGAGCTTTGGACCGAAGGGCGCCTGCCCATCAAGACGGTGTTGATGGTGACCCACAACATCGAAGAGGCGGTGCTGATGTGCGACCGCATCCTGGTGTTGTCGTCCCATCCCGGTCGCATCGCGTCCGAAATCAAGGTGACGCTGCCGCATCCGCGCGACCGCCTGAACCCGCAGTTCCGGCAGCTCGTCGACGACATCTATGCCCTGATGACGCGCCGCAGCGCGTCCCGCCAGCCGGGTCGCGACGGGCTGTTCCCGGGGTCGGGCGTCGGCATGGTGTTGCCGCGCGTGTCCACCAATTCCATCGCGGGCCTGCTCGAGGAGGTGGCGGCGGCCCCCTACAACGGCAAGGCCGATCTGCCGCACCTGGCCGACTCGCTGCAGCTCGAGATCGACGAGCTGTTCCCCATCGCCGAAACCCTGCAGCTGTTGCGCTTCGCCGAGCTCGAGGAAGGCGACATCAAGCTGACCGGCGCCGGCCGCCGCTTCGCCGACATGGAGGTCGATCAGCGCAAGCGACTCTTTGGCGACCACCTGATCGCTTATGTGCCGCTGGCGGCCCGCATCAAGCGCGTGCTGGATGAGCGCCCGACTCATACGGCGCCGGCGTCGCGGTTCCGCGAAGAGCTCGAAGACTACATGTCCGAGGACTACGCCGAGCGCACCCTGCGCACCGCCATCATGTGGTGCCGCTACGGCGAACTCTTCGCCTATGACGAGGACGCCCAGGCGTTCAGCATGGAAAACCCAGAATAGTTCAGCGCCAGCGAGGGCGAAGCGGAGGTCGCTTCGCCCTCGCTGGATTTTAAGGCGTCGGGGCCACGTTTGCCGGTGGGAGAGCCAGGGCCGGCAAAGGGCGGCGTGCCTCGGCCAGGGTGGCGCCGTCCGGTACCGCCATCGAGAAGGTGATGAGCGTCGGAGCCGCCGTCATCTCGAGCTTCAGGTCGGGCCACAACAGGCGGTCGCTGGTGCCGCTGGGATTGGTTGCGCGGCGCTTGAACCCGACGCCCATCTGCTGCATGGCGTCCTGCACCAGCAGCTTGCCGGTGTCGCCGCAGGCCGCCGCGCTGCCGGCCGCCACGCTGCAGACCGCGGCCCCGTCGAGCGCCACGAGGCGCCTCAACTGGTCGGCGAAACGATCGCGGTTGGCTACGGTCAAACTGACGTAGAATTCCTGAAAACGGTCGCCCGGGCCGCAGGCCAGCGAACCCGTGAGAGCACTCGTGGTCCAATTGGCATGGCTGCCGCCCTCCGTGGTCGAACGGCTGTCCTTGAAGTCCGGCGCTTCGCTGCCGAGGTCGGCGGCATCGACCAGCGCTTCGCCGAGGCGATCCTTGAAGGTTTTGCAGGTGAGGGGATCGGCCACGACCATCGATCCCATGCCGAGCAGGGCCACGCCCGCGAGAACCAATTGGCGTGCTGTCATGCCCTGCCGCTCCGATATGATGCCGTGACCCTAACGGCTTCGACGGCTGCCGTCTCCCTGGTGCGGACACGGGTGCCATGCCGGGGCGCTCATCCCTCGCAATACGAAAAAGCCGGCCTGTCGGCCGGCTCCTTGCTCACTGTGACGATGTGATCCGCCTCACATCGTCGGCATCGAGAACTCGGCGCCTTCCTTGACGCCGGACGGCCAGCGCGCCGTCACAGTCTTGGTCTTGGTGTAGAACCGCACCGCATCGGGCCCGTGCTGGTTCAGGTCGCCGAAGGCCGAGCGCTTCCACCCTCCGAAGCTGTAATAAGCCAGAGGCGTCGGGATCGGCACGTTGACCCCTACCATGCCGACCTGGACGCGGCTGACGAAATCGCGCGCGGCATCGCCGTCGCGGGTGAAGATCGCGGTGCCGTTGCCATATTCATGGTCGTTGCAGAGGGCGAGGCCTTCCTCGTAGGTTTTGGCCCGCACCACGGCCAGAACCGGGCCGAAAATCTCCTCCTTGTAGATCCGCATGTCCTTGGTGACGTTGTCGAACAGGCAGGAGCCGACGTAGAAGCCCTTCTCGTAGCCTTGCATTTTAAAGCCGCGGCCATCCACCACGAGGTCGGCGCCTTCCCCGATGCCGATGTCGCAATATTGATGCACGCGGTCGACCGCCGCTTGAGTGACGAGGGGACCATAATCGGCCGAGGGATCGGTCGACAGGCCGATGCGCAGCGCCTCCACCCGGGGGATGAGCTTCTCCATCAGGGCGTCGGCGGCCGCCTGACCCACCGGCACCGCCACCGAGATCGCCATGCAGCGCTGACCGGCCGAGCCGTAGCCGGCGCCGATCAGCGCATCGACGGTCTTGTCCATGTCGGCATCCGGCATGATGACCATGTGGTTCTTGGCGCCGCCGAAGGCATGCACGCGTTTGCCGTTCGCGGCACCGCGGGCGTAGATGTATTCTGCGATGGGTGTCGAGCCGACGAAACCGATCGCCTTCACGTCGGGGTTGTCCAGCAGCGCGTCGACCGCGACCTTGTCGCCGTTGACGACATTGAGCACGCCCGCCGGGGCGCCGGCCTCGAGCATCAGTTCGGCCAGTCGCATCGGCACGCCCGGGTCGCGCTCTGACGGCTTCAGCACAAAGGAATTGCCGCAGGCGATCGAGGGCGCGAATTTCCACATCGGGATCATGGCCGGGAAATTGAACGGCGTGATGCCGGCCGTGACGCCCAGCGGCTGGCGCATCGAATAGGCGTCGATGCCGGGGCCGGCGCCGTCGGTGAACTCGCCCTTGAGCAGGTGCGGCACCCCGCAGGCGAATTCCACCACCTCGTAGCCGCGCTGGATGTCGCCGAGCGCGTCGGGCACGGTCTTGCCGTGTTCGCGCGCCAGCAGCTCGGCGAGCGCCTTCTGGTTGTCGAGCACGAGCTGCAGGAACCGCATCATCACGCGGGCACGGCGCTGCGGGTTGACGGCGCCCCACTCGCGCTGCGCCTTGGCGGAATTCGCGACGGCGGCATCCACCTCCTCGGCGCTCGCCAGGGCCACGCGCCCCGACACTTCGCCCGTCATGGGGGTGAACACGTCGGCGAAGCGGCCGGACGTGCCGGCCACATGCTGGCCACCGATGAAATGTCCGTATTGGGTCACGCGCGCCCTCCCAGAGTTTCTTGACGTTTCGCACCTAGCCGGGAATGTTTTTGCACAGCAAGTCGCGCTTCCGCGCAACCGATGTGCAGGAATGGGCTTCGATGGATTGGGACAACCTGCGCGTCTTCCTGGCGGCGGCCCGGGCCGGCCAGTTCGTGGCCGCGGCCCGGCAGCTGAAGGTGGACCACGCGACCGTCAACCGGCGCATCACGGCGCTCGAGCGCGCCCTCAACGCACGCTTGTTCGACCGGCGCACCACCGGCATCGGGTTGACGGCCGCCGGCCAGCGCCTGATGGCGGCCGCCGAGGCGATGGAAACCAACCTGTTGCAGGCCCAGGCGGTGCTGGCCGACACGGATGTGGAATTATCCGGCACCGTTCGCATCGGGGCGCCCGACGGGTTCTCGACCTATTACCTGGCCCCCGCCTGCGCGCGTTTCGCCGAACGGCACCCCGGCATCACCGTGCAGCTGGTGCCAAGCCCCCAGGTGGTGCCCCTGGCGAAGCGCGAGGTCGATCTCGCGATCGTGCTGGATAAGCCGGAGGCCGGACGCCTGGTCACGCGCAAGCTGACCGATTATTCGATCGGCATGTTCGCGTCCGCGGATTACCTCGCGCGCCACGGGATGCCGATGCTGGTCGAGGATCTCGCCCAGCATCGACTGATCGGCTATGTCGAAGAATACGCCTATGCGTCGGCGCTCGATTATGCTCGGGAGCTATTTGCCGGGCAGCCGACGCGATTTCAATGCGCCAGTGCCATTGGGCAGCTCGAAGCCGTGCGAGCCGGACTTGGCATCGGGGTGGTGCATCACTTCATCGCCAGGCGACACGCGGAGCTGCGGCCTGTTTTGGCCGAACGCCAAGCTTCGCGCGCCTACTGGATCGTCGAACACGAGGACACGCGCGGCCTCGGTCGCATCAGAGCCCTGCACGACTTCATCGTGGAAGCCGTGCAGGGCGATCGGAACGCCTTTGTTCAGTCGTAACGGTCAAACGTTGTAGCTGTCGTCCCCGCCACCGCCGCCGCTATTATCGAAGCCGCCGTCGTCGCTGAAGTCGGCGGAATTGTCGAAGCCGCCCTGGTCACCGCCATTCCCCGGACCGTCGCCTTCGTAATAGTTGTTGACGATGGTCTCGCCGCCGCCACCGCCGAAGCCACCCCCCATACCGCCCATCCCGGAGGCGATGCCGAACGGGTTGTGGGAGCCCTGGAACAAGCCTGACACGGCGTTGCCCAGCAGGGCGCCGCCGGCGACGCCGGCCGCCATGCCAAGAGCGCCCTTCAGGAAGCCACCGCCGCCGCCTGCCGCCTGCGGGGCACCACCCCATGGGCCGCCCTGAGGCTGGGCATATTGGGGTTGCGCATATTGCGGCTGGTTCGGCGCGTATTGGCCTTGCGGCGGATAAGCCGGCGGGGCTGACCGGGGCGGCTGTTGCTGCGATGCGCCGCCCCCGAAGATCGATCGACCGATGCCGCCGAGGAAGCTTTCGCCACCGCCGCCGCCCTGCGACTGCCCCTGGCCGCTTTCGAGGCTCTGCACCTTGGCCTCAAGCTGCTGCAGCCGCTCGTTCGCGGCCTTCAGGGCTTGTTCCTGGACGATCACGGTCTGGGACAGGAGATAGGGGGCATAGGGCTGCTGCCGCACCGCATCGCTGATGAAGCTTTCCGCATCGCGATCGCGTTGCTGGCCGGTGCCGGCGGTGCGGATGCGGTCGAACAGGCCCGAAAGCAACTGGCGTTCGTCGGGGGTCATGGATGGTCTCCCTGAAAGCTGGGCTGCGCCCGGTGCGCAGAATATGGGGCGTGGCCACAGGCCTCCAAGATGCCCGACTGGGACGCTGATGAAACTCCGGTCATGCAAGCTTCGTTCATTCGGTCAGCAAACGCGCCGCCTCGTCATGTCCGGGGAACGGTTGGCTGAGCGCGGCCCGCACGGCCGACTTGCCGGCCTGCCGCTCGCCGAGCGCGATCAGCACGGCGCCGTAATGGTAGCGAAGCTGCGGGTTCGGCGAGGCGTCGGCCTTGGCACGCATGAGCAGGCCCTTGGCGGCGGAAAAGTCGCCCAGGCGGTAGTCGAGCCAGGCGAGCGTGTCGAGCACCGCCCCATTGTTGGCGTCGGCGAAGCGCTGCAGGGGCTGGCGCGCTTGCTTCAGGGCCGCCCCATCGGTGGGACGCAGGTCGGCCAGGACGCTGGCATAGTTGTTTGCCGCCACGACCGATCGGGGATTGCTCTTCAAGGCGTCGCTGTAGCTCGCCAGGGCGGCATCCCGGTCATTGGCGATGTCCTGCAGCGAGCCTCGAGTGAGCAGCAGCGGCTCGGCCGGGGCGCCGGCCGCGAGGCCCCCGTTGAGCGTCGCGACGGCTTGGCCGAGGTTGTCGCGCTGCAGGTCGGCCGTCGCCAGATAGCCGCCGGCCTCCTTGGGCGCCGCCGCGATGGCGGCCGCAGCGGCTGCCATCGCCTGATCTGCTTGGCCGAGGCTGCGGCGAAGCGCCGACACCACAAGGTCGGCCGCGGCGGCATCGCTGCCGTCGAGCTTCGCCGCCAGCGATGCCAGGGTGGCGACGGCGGCTTCGCCCTGCTTGGCCGCCGTCGCGCTGCGCCCATAGGCCTGCAGCGCGTCGCGGTCGAGCGGCCGCCCGGGCGCGGGATCGAGAAGCTTGCCGTAAGCCGCCATGGCGAGGTCCGGCTGGTTCTTGGCCTCGAGCAGCTCGGCGCTCAGCAGCGCCGACACTCGGTCGGCCTTCGGCAGGCGGCGCAGACCATCGATCACAGCCTGCGCTCCGGCCCAGTCCTTGGCTTGCTCGGCCAGGCGCACCGCCGCGATCCGGGCCTCGATGGCGTCAGGATTGCGGGCGATGAAGTCGGCCAAGGCCGCCTTCGCGGCATCGGGCTTGCCGGCCTTCAGCCCAAGGTCGGCCAGCCGCTGCGCCGCCACGAAATTCGCCGGTTCGAAATAAGCGACCTTCTTCAGCGCATCGGTTGCCTTGTCGAAGTCGCCCTGCTGGACATAGGCATCGCTCAGCAGCGAAAATGCGAGGCTGCTGCGCGGCTGACGGCCCGCGACCGCCAGCAGGTCGGGGATCGCGCGGGCGGCCTCGTCGGCCCGCAGCGCCAGCGTGGCCCGCATCAACAACGCGTCGTCCTGGTCGGGTTTGGCGGTCAGGACGGCTTCCAGCAGCTTGCGAGCGTCTTCCGTCTCACCCCGGTCGAGATCGAGCCGTGCGAGGGCCAGCTGCGCCGCTTGGCGGCCGGGTCCGTCGGCCAGGCGCGTCACCGCCGTGGCCAGCGTGCTTGCGGCCTCGTCGGTGTGACCGGCGCGCTGCATCTGGTCTGCCCGCAGCAGATCGAAGCCGCTGTCCTGCGGATGGGCCGCGATGGCGGCCAGCAATTCGCGATCGACCGACGCGGCATCGCGGTGGCGGGCCAGGAAGCTCAGCAGCGCGAGCCGCATGTCGGTTTTGTCGGGCGCCAGCGCGACGCCGTCGCGCAAAACGTGCTCGCCGTCGTCGGTCCGGCCGGCTCCGGCCTCGAGTTCCGCCAGGGCGAGACGGTTCTGGGGCGAGGCGGGGTCTCGGGCCACCATATCGGCGTAAAGAGCGATGGCGTCGTCCGGCTTGTTCTGCCCAGCCAAGGCCGCGGCCTTCAGGCGGATGAGGGTCGGATCGTCCGGATGGGTCTTGAGGCCGGTCGCCAGAAGCTCGGAAGCCTTGTCGATGTTCTTGGCCATGAGGGCATCCGTGGCCAGCACGGCGCTCGCCATGGCATGGCCGGGGGCACGGCCAAGCGCAGCCTGGGCATCGGCCCTTGCCTTGTCGGCGCTACCCTGGCGCTGCTCTGCCAAGGCGCGGAGCGCCAGCACGTCGGGGTCGTTCGGATGGGAACCGAGACTGCTGTTGATCCGGCCCAGGGCGGCGTCGATCTGCTTGGCGTCGATCAGGATCTGGGCGACCTTGAGCTGTGCCTTCAGGCTGTTGGCGTCCGGCACCGCGGCTCGCGCATATTCCTCGAAAGCAGCCTTCTTGTCGCCGAGGCCCTCCTGGATTTCGCCCGCGAGGTAATGGGCGTCGCCGCTGCGAGGATCGCCTTTCAGGGCGGATTGCACCGCCTTCAAGGCGGCGGGAAAATCCTTGGCCTCATAGGCCACCTGGGCTGCCTTGAGCTGGGCGGCGGCCTCGGCCGGCGACACCTTCTCCTTGCATCCGGTCAGGGCCAGCAGCGACACCATCGTGACCAGGAGAGGGCGCCGATCCATGGCTTCGATCCGAATTCGCAACACGATCCCGCAACTAGGCAATCGTTTTCCGGCGGGATGCAAGCCTCCTTCAGCGGGTCGGTTGACGCTTCGCCAACGCCCAGGGTCTCACATGGCCCTGTGCTGGGCGGCCCGGCGGAACAGCCGACCCCGCTCGGCGTAAAGCACCAGGATGAGCCCCAGGACGCCATAGCTGAGGAAGCCGATCTCGAGCGGCAGGGTCGTGCCGTCGAAATGCTGGCCGACCAGGAAGCCGAGGGCGGCACCGCCGACCGTGGTGACGAAGCCCTGCACCGACGATGCGGTGCCAGCCACATGGCCGAGCGGCTCCATCGCGAGCGCCCCGAAGTTGGACGCGACGAGCCCGAAGCAGAACATCGTCAGGGCCTGCAGCACCGCAAAGCTGACGAGCGACTCGAGGCCGCTCACCACCACCACCACATGGACGCCCGCCACCGCGATGAAGCCCAGCAGGGCCGCATGCGACACCCCGCGCGTGCCGACGCGCCCGACCACGCGCGAGTTCAACAGCGACGCCATGGCCATGAATAAGGCGATGCCGGCGAACAACACCGTGAACAGCCGCGGCGCCCCGAAGGTCGTGACGAAGATCTGCTGGGCCGAGTTGATGAAGCCGAACAGCCCACCCATGATGAACATCATGGCCAGCATGTAGCCGACCGCCGGCCGCGACGTGAGGCTGATGCGGAAGGCCGACACGATGCGGCCCGGCGCGATCGGCAGCCTGTCTTCTTCGTGCAGCGTTTCAGGCAGCCGGAACGCGACCCATAGCGTCACCCCGATGCCGAAGATCGCCAGCGCCGCGAAGATGCCCCGCCACGGCAGAACCAGCATGATGATCTGCCCGATCGAAGGCGCCAGGATCGGCACCGCGAGGAACACGATGAAGGCGAGGGACATCACCCGGGCCATCTGATTGCCCGAATAGGAATCACGCACGATCGACACCACCAGGACCCGGGTGGCGGCCGAGCCGATCCCCTGAAAGGCGCGGGCGATCAGCAAGGTCTGGAACGACCAGGCCGTGGCGGCCAGCAGGCTCGTGGCCGAATAAATGAGCAGGCCGACGATCAGCACCGGCCGACGGCCGAAGCGGTCCGACAGCGGCCCGTAAACGATCTGGGCGACGCCGAACGACAGAAGGTAGGCCGTGACGATCCATTGCTGTTGGTTGCCGGCCGGGATGCCAAGCGACGTCGCGATGGCGGGCAACGCCGGCAGCATGGAGTCGATCGCCAGGGCGTTGATGGCCATCAAGGCGGCCACCAGCGACACGAATTGCCCGAACCCCATGCCGGGATGAGGCACGGACCGCGAACCGGCAAGCGTGGGCATAGCGATTTCGGTCATGGGCTTCGATCGTGGCGATCGGTTCGCAGGGGCGCTGCTGCAAACCGCAGGAATGATGAACAGGCCGTAATGTGCGAATGTGGTGTTGATCGGGCGTCAGGCGCCCTTATCCGACGCCTGGCCGGCGCCGCTCCCAACGGGTGAAGCGGTAGGCATGCTGGTCGTCGGGACCTTGGGTGACGGGGCCGGTTTCGGCCCGCCACCAAAGCGCGGTGTCGATCGGCGGGAAGCGAGCATCCCCATCGGGCGTGGCATCGACCTCGGTGATGAGCAGCCGGGACGCCAAGCCGATCGTGGCCGCGTAAACGGCGCCGCCGCCGATCACCATGACGGCGGCGCTGTTCAGAAGTGCGCTCTGCCGGTCCGTGGCGGCAATCGCTTCCGGCAGGCTTCGCGCCACCGCGACCCCGGGTGCCGCGAACCCGTCGCGGCTGGTCAGCACGGTCGACAAGCGTCCCGGCAGGGGACGGCCGATCGCCTCGAAGGTTTTGCGGCCCATCAGCAGGGCATGGCCCAGGGTGATAACGCGGAACTGCGCCAAGTCGCCGGGCAGGTGCCATGGCATGGTGCCGTCACGGCCGATGATGCGGTTGCGCGCCACGGCGGCTACGAGGACAAGCGGGCGGGGCAGGGGCGGCGCCGACGCGGCGGCGGCCGGGTTCATGTCGGGCATCCCGGCGGGGCCTCGACTCGGGCGGCCTTCTTCATCTATGCCGCGAAGCGGGCGCGACGCTGCGGGGCGGGCGCCAATGCGGGAGATCGATATGGAACAGGCGAAGGGGCTGGGCGAGGCCGCAGAGGCCGATATCGCGGCCCTCCGGGCCGACCGCTACGAGACGCGGCGCGCCACGGTGCCGGCGCTGGAAGCGATGTTGTTCACAGCGCAACCGGTGCTCGACCACGGCTTCGTGCGGGTGATCGACTATATGGGCGACGATGCCGCCGTGGTGCAGGCGGCCCGCGTGTCCTACGGTCGCGGCACCAAGAAGACCAGCGAAGACCGCGGGCTGATCCGCTACCTGATGCGGCACTGGCATTCGACGCCCTTCGAGATGTGCTCGATCAAGCTGCACGTGAAGCTGCCCATCTTCGTGGCCCGCCAATGGATTCGCCATCGCACCTCCAGCGTCAACGAATATTCGGCCCGGTATTCCGTGCTCGACCAGGAGTTCTACATCCCGGAGCCGGAACAGCTGGCGGCGCAATCGGCGACCAATCGCCAGGGCCGTGACAGCGTTTTGCAGGGCCAGGAGGCCGCCGACGTGCTCGACCTCTTGCGCGAGGATGCCGGCCGCAACTACCGCGATTACCTGTGGATGCTGAACGACGGCGAGGCCGAGCCTGGCCGCAAGGGCCTCGCCCGCGAACTCGCCCGCATGAACCTGACGCTCAACACCTACACCCAGTGGTATTGGAAGACCGACCTCCACAACCTGTTCAATTTTCTACGCCTGCGGGCCGATGCTCATGCGCAATACGAGATCCGGATTTATGCCGAGGCGATCCTGGCCATGACGGAACGCTGGGTGCCGTTGTCGCACGAAGCGTTTCTGGATTACCGCCTGGGTTCGCTTAGCCTCAGCCGCATGGGGCTCGACGTCGTCAAGCGGATGCTGGCCGGTGAGGCTGTGACCGAGTCCGCCAGCGGTCTGCCACCCCGGGAATGGCGCGAGCTGATGGCCAGCCTCGGCCGCGACTGAAACGTCAGGCGGCGCGGGCGCGCTGCGCCGGGTCGATGCGGGCCAACTCGCTCCGCACCCGCGACCAGCGCCGACGGGGGCCACGGGCCTGCAAGGCGGCCGCACAGCCGCTGCCGATCACCACGGTCGAGCCCAGCAGCATGGCGGCGCCCGGCACGGTGCCGAACGCCAGCCAGCCGGTGCCGGTCGCCCACAGGATCTGGGCATAGCTGAACGGCGCCAGCAGCGATGCCGGGGCGCACCGATAGGCCACGACCTGCAGGATGGAGGCCGCCGCCGCAAGCGCGCCCATGACGGCCGCGAGGCCGAGCGTGTAGGCGTCGAGCGGCGTCCACACCGGGATCACGGCGATCGACATGGCCACGAAGCCCACGATGGCCGAATAGGCCACGGTGGTTTCGACACGCTCGCTGCGTCCTACCCGGGTAGCGATCACGGTGCAGGCCGAGAACAGGCTTGAACACAACGGCAGCAGGGTCGCGGCCCTGAAGGCGCCGGGGCTCGGCTGCACGATGATGAGGATGCCGACGAAGCCGACCGCCGCCGTCATCCAGCGAGCCCAGCCGACACGTTCCTTCAGGATCAGCGCCGCCAGCCCAGTGACGATCAAGGGCGCGCAGAAGCCGATCGCCGTCGCGTCCGCAACCGGCAGAAACATGAACCCCACGAGCGCCAGTGCGGTGGCGGTGGCGCTCGTCAGCCCCCGTGCCAGCTGCGTGAAGGGGCGCGCCGTGCGGAGCAGCCCGGGCCGGCGCACCAGGGCGGGCGCAATGGCGATCAACAGCACGACATAGCGCATCCACGCCACCTGAAGCCCGGACTGGGTTTCGGCGAGGGTCTTGGACAGCATGTCGGACAGTGGGAACAACAGCGTGCTGAGCATCAGCGCGCCGAGGCCGAGCGCCGTGCGGTCTGCGGGGTTCGCGGTCAGCCGCGGCGATAAAGACGCATCGCCGGTCGGGCGTGGGGCAAGCCGTGGCTTCGGCGTTTCGGCGCTCGTGGCACGCCCCTCACCGGAGAACGCACGGGTAACGGCAAGCGGGGACGCCACGGCAGGGCCTTGAACAACGGAGCAGGATGCGCGTGACGCTGCGGAAACAAGCTCAACAGGGTGTTAACGCTCAGCCGCAGCATGCCTGACCTGCATCGGGTGCAGCCGGCGCTGAGTCCAGCTTGCGGGTTGGTCGCCCGGTTCTGAGGCGTTGAACGCCCATTGTCGACGCGGGCCGATGGCGACGCGGAAGCAGCCCGCCCCCGGGGAGGCTAGGCTGCTTGCGATCCTTGGGGGCGGTCGTGGTTCAGGCGCTGGCGAGACCGAAGGGGAAGTCCGGGGCGAGTTTCGGAGCCCGCTCCGTCACCTTCTCGCGGCCTTCGAGCGATTCGGCTTTCTGGCAATCTTCCAACGCCACATCGAGATTGGTGCGCGCCTCGATGACCTGATCCTTCAATTCGCCTGCCGAGCGCTTGAGGTTGTCGCGGCGGGTCGCGGCAGCCCTGGCATAGGTCGGATAGGCGAAGTGCGCCGGGTCGGAGATGCCCGACCGGCTTTCCTCCGTGGCGATCTCCCGATCGAGGTCGCTGGCCATGCGGTGGAAATCCGCGATCATGGCCTCGATCTGCTGGACCCGCCGGCGCCGTTCCTCAACCTGAAAGCGTTTCAACCGGACGATGTGATCCCGCGACTTCATACGCATAACTCCAAGACGCGACTGAAAACAAAGAGGAAACCCGAAGATCTCCGATGATCCCGCGAGACCTTTGGAGCTTCGCCGAAGCAGGTTGCTTCTTCCTTACGGCGGACGGTAGGAATGCTGGCATTCAGCCTGCGAATCATCCTCCGGCGTGGGTTGGTGGAGGTTGTGGCGTTTCGGTCACAGTGTGGCGCGGTGGCTGATGATCGTCGCCGGCGGTTCGGCATCGGTGATGCAAGACGGGGACAGACAGGCCGGCGAACGGAAACGTAAACCCTCCGTTTACTTCTCTGGTTAAGATTGCCGTTCGGTAAGGAATTGGGTGGATCGTTGTGATGCAGCGGATGGGCGGCGATTGGAACGAACGAGGGGTCAGCCTGCTGGCGTGCCTTGCTTCGCCGCGCTGCACGATGTCCCGCGACGGTCGTGCAAATGGCGCCGTGGCGGCAACCGAGCCGAGCCTCGTCCGCGACGCATGCGGATTTGTTAACCAGTTTCGTTTAGCTCTCAGTCAGGGATCTTGCGCGGCTTCAACCGCCGCGCGACGTCGCGCCGCCGGGGCGTCGCCGTGGATTCATGACTTCCACAACACCACCCGGGCCTCTGGCGGGGATCTTACATGCGCGTTCTACTGATCGAAGACGACAGCGCCACCGCGCAAAGCATTGAGCTCATGCTGAAAAGCGAGAGTTTCAATGTGTACACGACCGATCTCGGCGAAGAGGGGATCGATCTCGGCAAGCTCTACGATTACGACATCATCCTGCTCGACCTGAACTTGCCCGACATGTCGGGCTATGAGGTGCTCCGCACCCTGCGGGTCGCCAAGGTGAAGACGCCGATCCTCATCCTGTCCGGTCTGGCCGGCATCGAGGACAAGGTGAAGGGTCTCGGGTTCGGAGCCGACGATTACCTGACGAAGCCGTTCCACAAGGACGAGCTGGTGGCCCGCATCCACGCCATCGTGCGTCGGTCGAAGGGCCACGCCCAATCGGTGATCACCACCGGCGACCTGATCGTGAACCTCGATCAGAAGACCGTCGAGGTGGCCGGGTCACGCGTTCACCTGACCGGCAAGGAATACCAGATGCTGGAGCTGTTGTCCTTGCGCAAGGGCACGACGCTCACCAAGGAAATGTTCCTGAACCACCTTTACGGCGGCATGGACGAGCCGGAGCTGAAGATCATCGACGTCTTCATCTGCAAGCTGCGGAAGAAGCTCGCCAATGCCAGCCATGGCCGCAATTTCATCGAGACCGTTTGGGGCCGTGGCTACGTGCTGCGCGAGCCGAACGAGGCCGAGGAGCGTATCACCGCCTGAGCGGGGATGCGCCGAGGCTTCCTAGCCTTGCGACATGCGAAGCCAAGGCGCCTTCCTGAGGCGCCTTTTTTCTTGCGTTGGTCTCAGATGACGCCGAGGTCGCTGCACTTGGCCTGCACGACGGCCTGATCGAACGGCTTCATCAAGAACGCATTTGCGCCGGCGTGGCGGGCCCTGGCCATGTGGGCGACGTCGTTTTCGGTGGTGCAGAGCACGACCTTCGGCTCCCCGCCGGTGGGGAGGCGCCGCAACTCGCGCAGGAATCCGAAACCGTCGAGCACCGGCATGTTCCAGTCCAGCAGGATCAGGTCCGGCATACGGGCGGTGCAGCTGTCGAGCGCTGCCTGCCCGTCCACGGCCTCGCTCACCTCGAGCTGCATCTTTTCGAAGATGCGCCGCGCCACTTTGCGGATCACGGGCGAGTCGTCGACAACGAGGACGTGTGTCATAGGCACCGACAAGAGTGTGCGCCGGCGATGCGGCCTGCGCTTACCTTGCGTCATCAGTGCTGAACATCCACTGAATCCCAGCGTGGAAGCCGGGCTCACTCGGCCGGGCAGGCCCTTCCGGTCACGAAGGTCTCGTAAACGAAATCAATGCGGTTCTGCAGGGCATCCTGCGGATCGCTCGACAGGGCAGACTGATGGCGCAAACTGTCACCCAGGATACGGCACATGCCCCAGATCGCCAGCTCGGACAGAGAGGCATCGGGGACACGCCATTGCTTGTCGTTCAACAGGTCGCGCACCAGCTCCGTGATGGTCGAGCGGAAGCACGCGACGGCCAGCCGATCTTCCCCATCGAGCGTGTCGCCGTCTTTGCCGTTCAACATCGCGTCGACCAGAAAGGCGTTGTCGCAACTCAACTCGATCAACAGTTGAATGACGGCCTTCATTTTGCCCGCCGAGTCCTGCCTCGAGGCAAAGATCAGATCAAAGCGACTCTTGTAGACGCTGACCAAGGGTTTGGTGACGGCGTCGAGCAGGCTCCTCTTGTCCTTGAAATAATATGAGATCAGCGCCGGGGTCACGCCGCAGCCGTGGGCGATCTCGGTACGGGTGACGCTCATCTCTCGATGAGACTGTAGGTAGATGCGGGTCGCTTCGATGAGTCTGTCACGCCCGTTAAGACCACTGCTTCTTGGCGGCCGACCCTGCGTCCGCTTGGTCATCGACATGGATGCACCCTGGAACATTAAGTTTATTGTTTGTACAACCAGTGGGTTAATCTGGCAAGACTGTTTCGTGTTTGTTCTTGCAGCGTGGTGAATGATGTTGAGACCCGCGTATGGTGGGTCGACACACGGGACCGGCACCCCTGCCACCCCAAACGAGAGACCCATGTCGGATTTGGAAACCCTGCTGGCGGAAAGCCTCGACCGGTACCGAGTTTCAGGAAAACAGCCGCTCGACCTCGATCGCCGAGCCACCCGAGAGGCGCGGGCCGCGGCCTACGACAAGCTGTCCGGGCAGCACCAGTTGCGGCGCGCGAGCGCCCGGATCGCAGACCTGCAGCAGCGCCTTTATGCCGAGCGCAGCCGATCCGTCCTGCTGGTTCTGCAGGCCATGGATGCCGGCGGCAAGGACGGGACGATCCGGCACGTCTTCGCGGGCGTCGATCCGCAAGGGCTGAGCATCGTCGCCTTCAAGGCGCCGACCGGGGAAGAGCTCGCCCATGATGTGTTGTGGCGGGTGCATCGTGCGGCCCCGGCGCGCGGTGTCATCGGGGTGTTCAACCGTTCGCATTACGAGGATGTGCTGGTGTCCCGCGTGCATCCCGACCTGTTGGCGCAACAATCTTTATCGCCGTCCGTGGCTGACGATCCTGCCTTCTGGGACGCCCGGTTCGCCGACATCCGCGCCTTCGAGCGCCTGCTGGCCCGGCAGGGTACGCGCATCGTCAAGGTGTTCCTGCATCTCGGTCGGGATGAACAAAAGAAGCGCCTCCAGGCTCGCCTCGACGACCCGGCCAAGTTGTGGAAGGTCTATGTGGGCGACCTCCGCGAGCGGGCGCGGTGGGACGACTACAAGCACGCCTATGCGGCCGCCATAGCGGCGACCAGTCGCGCCGAAGCGCCCTGGTTCGTGGTGCCGGCCGATCAGAAATGGTTTGCCAGGCTGATCGTGGCCGAGATCGTGCTCGACGCCCTCCAGAACCTCGACCTTCGCGCTCCGACGCCGACTGCCGAGCAG
Organism: Lichenihabitans sp. Uapishka_5; assembly: GCF_033947565.1. NCBI lineage: Bacteria > Pseudomonadati > Pseudomonadota > Alphaproteobacteria > Hyphomicrobiales > Lichenihabitantaceae > Lichenihabitans > Lichenihabitans sp. Uapishka_5. The sequence continues at coordinate 62,271 of NZ_JARPVX010000008.1, read as the reverse complement.
ACGGCGCAGATCGCAGAAGTGCGGCGGCAACTCGCGTGACGCGCCCCTCGCCGGCGCCCGAGCTCCGCGCATCGGCGGATGGCTCTTCCGTGTCACCCAGCCTTTATGACCTGCCGGCGCCCGAATGTGCCGCCGCGTTGATCGGCGTCGGCTTGTTCGTCGAGGGGGTCGGCGGCACCATCGTCGAAACGGAAGCCTACCGGCCGGACGATCCGGCTTCGCATAGCTTCGCCGGCCGCACGGCCCGCAACGGAGCGATGTTCGGGCCGGTCGGTTGCGCCTACGTATACCGGTCCTATGGCCTGCACTGGTGCTTCAACATCGTTTGCGGCGACCCCGGCAGTGCCGTGTTGATCCGCGCCCTCGCGCCGGAAGCGGGGCTCGAGGCCATGCGGGTGCGGCGTCGCATGGAGGGGCTGAAGGATCTGTGCCGGGGGCCGGGTCGCCTTTGCCAAGCGCTCGGCCTCGAGGCGCGACATGATGGCGCCCACCTGTCCCAACCGCCCTTCCGGCTGGTCGCGTCCAAGACCTGCCCCGACCTCGTCACGGGCCCGAGGATTGGCATCAGCAGGGGCGTCGATACGCCCTGGCGCTTCGGACTGCGCGGCTCCGCTTTCCTTAGTCGCGCATTCCGTCCATGATCGGCCCGGCGCCGCTCAACGCAAACGACAGGCCCTCCCTTGCCGGAAGGGATGCGGCAACCGACATCACCGCTGTGCCCAACCGCGAGGATTTCCTTGTCTGACGACGACGAATGGAGCGTTCCGCCCGAAGCCAGGCCGCGGCCGCGGGATTATGACTTCGACCTCGACGAGGCGCTGACCTCCGTCGTGGCGCTCGAGGCCGAGATCCCGGAGGACGCCTTCACGGCCGGCATGCTCGGGACCGAGCGCGCCGGTAGCGGTGTGCTGATCAAGGACACCGGCATCGTGGTGACGATCGGCTACCTGATCACCGAGGCCCGCGAGGTCACGCTGATGACCGGCAAGGGCCAGATCGTGGCCGGCCATGTGCTGGGCATCGATCAGGCGACCGGGCTCGGCCTCGTCCAGGCCCTCGAGCCGCTCGACATTCCGGCGATCGCGATCGGCGATTCCCGCCATGTCGCGGCAGGCGACAAGGTCGTTGTGGCGGGCGCCAGCGGACGCCGCCGCTCGCTGGCGGCGCAGGTCGTGGCGAGGCAGGAATTCGCCGGCTACTGGGAATACCTCATCGAGGAAGCCATCTTCACGGCGCCGGCCCACCCGAATTGGGGCGGCACCGCGCTGATCGGGCCGGATGGCAAGCTGGTCGGGGTGGGGTCGCTGCAATTGCAGCACCAGTCCCGTGGCGGCGCCGTCCAGCCGCTCAACATGATGGTGCCGACCGAGTTGCTGCTGCCCGCCTATGACGCGCTGCTGACGGGTCGGCCGCCCAAGCCTGCGCGTCCATGGCTTGGCGTCTTCGCCCAGGAGCACGACAACGCCGTGATGATCCTCGACGTCACCGACGGCGGGCCAGCCAAACGGGCCGGGCTGAAGCGGGGCGACCTGATCCGCAAGGCGGGCGATATGGAGCTCACCAATCTGGCCGACTTCTACCGGAGTGTCTGGGCCGTCGGACCGGCCGGCGTGGATGTGGCCTTGACGATCGAGCGCGATGGCGACGCCTTCGACCTCCGGGTGACCTCGGCCAACCGCCAAAGCTTGTTGAAGCGCCCCACGACGCATTGAACCCTTGGCGTCGGGCTGCTGCCCGGCGACGCGCGGTCCACCGCCGTTCGGACGTGCTGGGCATGCGCGCAAGCTCAAAGAGGCCCGACCCTTAGGCTTCCGAGCGCCCTGGTGCCGCTGCGGCGGGATGCTATAAGGCCGCCATCACGAGGCTGCCATGACCGCAACGAACCCAGGCCCCAACGCTACCGTCACGATCGGCTCTGCCGTTTTCGGCAATGCTCTGCCCTTGGCCATCATCGCCGGGCCGTGCCAGATGGAAAGCCGCGACCACGCGCTCGAGGTCGCGCAGGCGCTGAGCGAGATCGCGGCACGGCGCAAGGTGGGGCTCGTCTTCAAGGCGTCCTTCGACAAGGCGAACCGCACCAGTCTGCATGGCGCCCGGGGCCTGGGCGTCGAGGCGGCGCTGCCGGTGTTCGCCGAGATCCGCGAGCGCTTCGGCCTGCCGGTGCTGACCGACGTCCATGAGGCGGCGCAATGCGCCCCCGTGGCGGCCGTGGTGGATGTGCTGCAGATCCCCGCCTTCCTGTGCCGGCAAACGGACCTGCTGATCGCGGCAGCCCGCACCGGTCGGGCCGTCAATGTCAAGAAAGGCCAGTTCCTGGCGCCGTGGGACATGGCCAATGTCGTCGACAAGCTGACCGGCACCGGCAATGCCGACATCCTGGTGACCGAGCGGGGGTCGAGCTTCGGCTACAACGCCCTGGTGGTCGACATGCGGTCGCTGCCCATCATGGCCCGCACGGGCGCGCCGGTGATCTTCGATGCCACCCATGCGGTGCAGGAGCCCGGTGGGCTCGGTGGCACCAGTGGCGGCAAGCGTGAATTCGTGCCCGTCCTGGCCCGCGCCGCGGTGGCGGCCGGCGTGGCGGGCGTCTTCATCGAGACCCATCCCGACCCCGACAAGGCGCCGTCCGACGGGCCTAACATGGTGCCTTTGCATCGCTTCGAGGCCCTGGTGGCCGAGTTGCAGGCCTTCGATGCGGTCGCGAAGGCCCACCGGGCCGCCGAGCTGTCCTGAAGCCATTCCGGCGCACATCCGACACGGAGGTCACGGGTTTGGTTGAAGCGAGTGCCTGGGCCGAGCCGGCGGCGACGGGATCGCCCAAGGCGCAAACCGAAGCCGCGGTGATCAGCGCCCTGCGGGCCCTCGAGGTCGAGCAGCGCGGGCTCAGCACCCTGCGCGATGCCGTCGCCGGGGACCTCGGTCGCGCCCTGGCGGCGGTGGTCGAGATCATCCTCAAGGCCCGCGGTCGCGTGGTCGTGACCGGGATCGGGAAGAGCGGCCACGTGGCCCGCAAGATCGCCGCCACTTTTGCATCCACCGGCACCGCCTCGATGTTCATCCATCCGGCCGAGGCGAGCCACGGCGACCTCGGCATGGTGACCCGGGACGACGTGGTGCTGGCCTTGTCCTGGTCGGGCGAGACGGTCGAACTGCGCGACATCATCCATTACGCCGGCCGCTACGGCATTCCGCTCATCGCCATGACGGCGGCGCCCGCCAGCGCCCTGGCACGTGCCGCCGGGGCATCAATGATCCTGCCCAAGGTGGACGAAGCCTGCCCGCATAATCTGGCACCCACGACCTCGACCCTGATGCAACTGGCGCTCGGCGATGCGCTTGCGGTGGCGCTGCTCGAACGCCGCGGCTTCACGGCGAGCCACTTCCAGCAATTCCATCCGGGCGGCAAGCTTGGGGCCGCCTTGCTGAAGGTCGCGGCCGTGATGCGGGCCGATGACCTGCCCGTCGTGACCCCTGCGGCCGGCATGAAGGACGTCCTGGTGGCCATGTCGGCGGGTCGCCTCGGCTGCGCCCTCGTGGTGCACGACGGCCGGCTCGAAGGCATCATCACGGACGGGGACCTGCGTCGCTACATCGACGACGACCTGCTGCAACGGCGTCCCCGGGAGATCATGACGGCGGCCTTGCGCCACGTCGGCCCCGATGTGCTGGCGAGTGCGGCGCTCGACCTGATGAATGCCGGGCCGCGGCCGGTGTCCGTGATGCCGGTGCTCCACCACGACCGGGTGGTGGGTATCCTACACCTGCACCATCTGGTGGCGGCCGGCCTGTCCTGAGGCTCAGAGCAGGCCGAAGCGCGTCAACCGGCGGGTGTAGAGTTGCGCCTCGGGGCCGTTGTCCCGGCACAGGCCTTCCGGCCGCTGGGCTTCGAACGACTCGATCAGTTGGCCCTGGAGGGTTGCGAGGTCGGATTCCGAGACGCGGCCCGACGTTGTCAGGGCTTCGCGCCGCTGACCCATGATGTCTTCCTGTTCGTCGCTGAGCGGAAAACCGCAGACGGCGTGGTCCGCCTCGATGGCGGCGAGATCATAAGCGTCGTCCCCGCCGCCAGCCGGTTGTGCGCCAGCCAGCGCCGGCCAAGCGAGGCAAGCCGCGATCGCGACCGCAAGGCGCCGGCCCGTCATCGCCGTACCGCCGTGGCGTTTGTCGGCGCGGCTTCGGCCTCGGCCCCGAGCAGGGCGAGCGCCTGATCGCCCAAGGCCGTGACCTCCTGCCGAAGCCGCGCGGCATCGTCCTGGTCCGGCGCTGCCGCAAGCGCGGCCGCAAGATTATCGAAGCGGCTTTGCAGGGCCTGAAGTTTGATATCCTTGTGCTTCATCGCGTCATCCTGTTCGCGCAGCCGGGCTTCGGCGGCCAGCAGGGCCGTGGCGCGCGCGGCGAGCCGCGTTTCGCGCTCGGCCGCACGCTCTTTTTCGGTGGCCAGTTCGGCCTGGGTCGCCGCAAGCTGTTGCAGCGTCGCGCCATGCCGGACGCCCAGCGCCTCGTGCTCGGCCGCCACTGTGGCGCGTGCCTGCGTGACCTGGGCCAAGGCTGCGTCGAGGCGTACCAGCGCGTCCCCTTTGTCTTCGAGCGTCGCCAGAAGGCCGGCGACTCGCGTTTCCAAGGCCGCGATCGAGCCCCTTCGTTCTTCGGCGAGGTCGCCCAACTGGTCCAGTCGCCGCATCTGAGCCGATGCCGCGACAGCGTCGCTTTCGATGCGGCGATCGGCGTCGTGCAAGGCTTTCTCGGTTGCGAAGCGCTGGCCGTCGGCGTCGCGCAAGGCGCGCGCGTGCGTATCGATGTCGCCGATCAGCACCGTCCGCTCTTGGCGCGCCGCTTCCAGCGCCGCCTCGCTCCGCACCAACTGCACGGTCTGCTGGCCCAACGCCACGGCGCGGGCCGCCGCGGTGGCGCGGCTGCGCTCCACCTGCTGTTCGAGCCGACGCGCTTCGACGGCGGCCTGGGCCCGCAGCCCGTCACGCTCGGCGTCGATCTCTCCCTTCGACCAGGGCACCAGCAGGGCGAGGCGCTGCCGCGTCAGTCGCAACGCTCGCGCCCACAGCAACGGCAGGCAGGCGAGGGCCAGAACGACGGCCGCGCAAAAGCCGAGCAGCGCGAAAAGCGCGTCTTCGATCACCGGACGGGTCCGTGGGGCGGTGGTGCTGCGGTCAGAAGGGGTTCCATGTCGAGTGAGGCGTGAATTTCAGATACGACAGCGAAACCCCGAGTCGGGCCCCGACGCCGGCACGAATCGGCACCAGGATGACATTGTCGTCGGTCAGTGCCGTGAAGCCGAAGCCGCCCACCAGATAAGCGGAACCGTCCGCGCCGCCAAAGCGCCGGAAGATGCCCTGAGTCGAGGGCAGGTTATACACCAGCATCATGGTGCGATCGCCGTCGGCACCGGCATCGAAGCCGATCGACGGACCTTGCCAATACACATGGGTGTCGCCCGCGTTGCGGGTGTAGAGCACGCCTTCGCCATAGCGCAGGCCGCCCACGAAGGCGCCCGACGCCTCCTGGCCGAGCACATAGCCGTTCGGCAGGCCCCATCGGCGCACGGCCTCCTGCACCACCTGGGCGAGACCGCGCGACATCGATCCGAAAAATCGGTGGCCGTTGTCGACCAGCTCCTCGGCCCGGAACTGCCGTGGGCGTTCTTCGACGGCAAAGGCCGAGGCGGCCGGCAGCAAAACCGTCGTCGCCACAAACCCGCCAGCCCTGACAAATCCGCGCCGTGTGATCTCAACCATCGAAAAGGCCCCTGACCGAACAGCCGCGCTCATCCGGCAACACTGTGGCGGCGACATGATGAACGCTTTATGAAGCCGGGGTGCGCCCGGGCGCCTCCGACGCGAACCGGCGGGCGTCGCTTTCGCGCCCCCAGGCCAGGAACCCGCCATTGCGGAAATCGTCGTGCTTCTTGCCGTAGCGCAGCGCCGCGCCGTCGAGGCTTAGCACGATGCCTCCGGCGGCGCGCAGCACCGCATCGCCGGCCGCGGTGTCCCATTCCATCGTGGGGCCGAAGCGAGGGTAGAGGTCGGCCTCGCCGGCCGCGATCGCGCAGAATTTCAACGAGGAACCGGCGCTGCGGCGCTCCGCGACGGGCAGCGCCGCCAGATAATCCTCCGTGGCCGCATCGGCATGCGACCGGCTCGCCATGACGACGAGGCCTGCCGGCAGGGCGGCGCGACTATGCAGCTGGTGCCAGCCTTCCGCTTGTTCGAGCGCGGCGCCCGGGGCCACCTGGCAGGTGTGGGCGTCCTCGCCCGCGAACCAGAGCCGCCCCAGCGCCGGTGCATAGACGGCTCCGGCGCGCGCGACGCCATGCTCGATCAGCGCGATGTTGACGGTGAATTCCCCGTTGCGGTTGAGGAACTCCTTGGTGCCGTCGACGGGGTCGACCAGGATGAAGCGCCCGTCGAGCAACGGCCGGTCTCCGCGGGCCGCCGCTTCCTCGGCCAGCACCGGAATGCCGGGCGCCACCCGGCGCAGCGCCGTCAGGATCAACGCTTCCGCGAGTTCATCCGCCTCGCAGACGGGGCTCGCATCCGCTTTGAAGCGAGCCGTCGCGCCAGCCTCGTAGATCCGCATCACGACGGCGCCGGCCTCGACGGCGATGCGGGCGAATTGCAACGCGAGGTCGTTGCGCTCGCCGGCGTGAACCGGCAGGTCGGGGACGTGAACAGGGAGGGTCATGGGGCAGGGGCGCGCCGCGGCGGCCGCTTTCGGGTTCGATGAGGGTGGCTCACTGCAGATAAGGCCTGCAGTTTCCAATTGCTTTGCCGATGGGTTATCAAATTCGCGCGATGCGGCAAACCCACGATTCGGTGCCCGCGATCAACATGCCGGCACCCGGACGGCCAGACCGGCGGCCGGCCCAGGCGATTGGACCCGGCATGGACATCTTCCTCGAACCCCTCGACCTTGCGGCGCTGTTGTGTTCGCGCGTTTGCCACGACGTGATCAGCCCGGTCGGGGCGATCATCAACGGCCTCGAAATTCTCGAGGACGAGAAGGATCCGGAAACGCGCGTCATCGCGATCGAACTGATCAAGAAAAGCGCCACCACGGCGTCGGCCAAGCTGCAGTTCTGCCGTCTCGCCTTCGGAGCGGCGGGCTCGGCCGGTGCCTCGATCGACACCGGCGACGCGGAGAACGTGACGCGCGGCCTTCTGCCCGAAGGGAAGATGACACTGCGCTGGGAAGCGCCGCGGGTGCTGATGCCGAAGAACCAGGTCAAGCTGATCCTCAACATGTGCCTGATCGCCATTGCGTCGATCCCGCGTGGGGGCGTGCTGACCGTGCAGACGGGCCGCGAGGGCGATCCCGTCCTGGTTCACATCGAGGCGACCGGCACCCATATCCGCGTGGCGCACGGGGTCGCCAACCTGTTGAGCGGCCAGGCCGAGGGCGGCGCCCCGGACGCCCATGCGATCCAGCCTTATTTCACCTATCTGGTGGCCGAGGCGGCCGCGCTCGACCTCAGCCTCCGTCAGGACAGCGACAAGGTGGTGATCGAGGCCCGGCACAAGGCGGCGGCCATCGAGCCCGAAAGTCTGTCGCACGAAGCCGAAGAGCCGGACCATGCGGGGCTCGACGCTGAGGCCGGCGGGGTTGCTGCCGAGCCGGTCGAAGAGCCCGCGGCCTCCACTCAAGGGCTCCGCCGGCGCTTCGCTCCCGGCGAGTTCTGACACTGCACGACTGCGGGGATCAGGCCTCGAGGGCTGGCGCACCGGTCATCGACTTGCCGGCGCGGCTCCTGGCCTCCCCGGCGGTCTTGGCCCGATGGGCGGGGCGGTTGACGGCCTGCAGGTTGGGCCAGCCCCAATAGCTGAGCAGTTCCGGCCAGGGGCGGTCGCGCTCCTGCCGCCACACCCGGAATAACGGCACGCGGTGGTCGGCCTCGGCATCGCGAAGCAGTCGCTGGCCGGTGACGGCGCAGCGTCGCGCCTGCAGCCGGCTCAATATCTTGATCTGCGTGTTGGGGGCGAGCCAGAACTTCCAGGCCGCCACGCAGGCGGCGTGCCAACGGGCCCGCGGGTTGGGTCGGCCGGTGGCCCACAGGTCCTCGTGCCAGCCGAAGCGGAACACCGGCTGGCCACAGATGCAGCAGTGTCCCGGGCCTCGTCCGTGACCCGGGTCCCGATAGGGCGCCGGCGGCATGCGGAAGCTGCGGGGCTGGTCGGTATCCGCCTCTGAATCGAGCGTCCAGCGCCAACCGTCGGGCGCCCCGGAGCGGGCCGCGAGAGCCCGCGCCAGACGGTCGGCCCGGGCCGGGTGGCCGCGCCAATAGCTTTCCATCGCGAGGCGGGGCAGGTTTGGCACCCAGGTCTGGCCGCGCGCATGGGCCAGCACGGCACCCGGAAAGAGCGGCGGCAGCGCCGCTTCGAGCCGGGCGCGGGCGACCGCGTTGCGCTCCGTCCGCCCGCTCACCCGCCCGCCTTGGCGGAGGCCTCGGCCGGTCCAGGGTCGGCCGGCTCTGCTGCCTGGGGGGTGCCCTGCGGCGGTACGGCCACGCGGGCGCCCAGCAGACCACGCGGGCGCAGCACCAGCACGATGCACAAAACAACGCCGATCGCCACGCCCTGCAGCGCCGCGGCGCGCGCCTGCATCTCGGCCGGCACCAGCATCGTGAGGGTGGCGCCGGTGCCGCTCCACAGCGCCCAGATCAGCACCGCGCCCAGGATGGCACCGGCGTTGCTGCCGGCGCCGCCGACGATCAGCATGGTCCAGACCTCGAAGGTCAGGGTCGGCAGGTAGTTATCGGGCGCGATGAAGCCGATCGCATGGGCCTGCAACGCGCCGCCAAGCCCGATCAGCGCGCCGCCGAGCGCGAAGGCCTGCAGCCGATAGGCGGCCGAACTCTTGCCGAGCGCTGCCGCGGCGCCCTCATCCTCGCGGATGGCCCGCAGCACCCGCCCCCACGGGCTGCGGGCCAGGCGCTCCAATCCGAGGAACAACAGCGTCGTCAGAACCGTCATGGCGCCGAAGGCCACAAAGGAAAACAGGCTGGGGCGGTCGGCCAGCGCCGCGAAGGGCCGAGGAATGAAGCCGATGCCGAAAGGGCCGCCGGTGACGCTCCGCAGGTTGAGGCAAGCCAGCTGCACCACCGAGCCGAGCCCGAAGGTGGTGATCGCCAGGTAGTCGGAGCGCAGCCGCAGCGTCAGGGCGCCCACAAAGGCCGAGGCGCCGGCCGATGCCACCATGGCGGCCAGGAGACCGACCGCGATCGGCAGGCCGGCGCCGCCCCAATGGCCGGCATCGGCCGGCGTCGTGGCAAGGGCCGTCGCATAGGCCCCGATGGCTGCGAAGCCCGCGACCCCGACGTTGAACAATCCCGTCTGGCCCCATTGCAGGTTGAGGCCGAGGCAGATGACCGCATAGGTCAAGGCCGTGGTGCCGAAGAAGGCCGCGTAGCCGAGGATGTCGAGCATCAGGCCGGGCGTCCGAACAGGCCGGTCGGGCGCAGCAGCAGCACGCCGATCAACACCGCGAAGGCGACGGCGCCGCGCCATTGCGCCCCCGCGAAGGCCACCGCCGCGGCTTCCGCGAACCCCACCGTGAAACCGCCCAGGACGGCGCCGGGCACCGAGCCGATGCCGCCCAGGATGGCGGCCGCGAAGAGCGGCAGCAGCAGGTCGAACCCCATGCCGGGGCGGATCTGCACCAGCAGGCCCACCACCGTGCCGGCGGCGCCGGCCAGCGCCCCGCCGAGCAGCCAGGTAAGCCTGATGGTGCGCCCCACGTCGAGCCCCGCCACCCGGGCCAGCCCTGGGTTCTCGCTGACGGCCCGCATGGCGCGCCCCGTGGCGGTGCGGGTCATCAATCCGTGCAGCAGCACCATCAGCAGAAGCGCGAGGCCGAACAGCGCGAGCTGGTTCGGCGTCGCCTTCAGGCCGAAGCCGATCGGCCGGGCGATCTGAAGCATGCGGGTGAAATAGGCCGGGCGCGACGTGAACACGGCCTCGAACAGGCTGCGCAGCGCCATGGAGGCGCCGAAGCTCGCCATGATGGCCACCACGGCCTCGCCCCGGTCGCGCAGCCGACGGAACAACACGGCATCGAGCGCCAGCGCGAGGGCGCCCGTCACGCCCATGGCCAGCACCGCCGCCACCAGCGTCACGGCCGAGAACGAAAACGGGCCGAGCGGGGGCGACGCGGCGCCGAGCCCGACCCCGATGGCGCCGCCGATCGCCAAGGTCGCATAGGCGCCGGCCGCGATGAACTCGCCATGGGCGAAATTGGCGAAACGCAGGATCGAATAGGTCAGCGTGACTCCTACGGCGCCAAGCCCCGTGACGGCACCCGCCACGGCGCCGTCCACCACGAATTGCAGGCTCATGCGGGGCTTCCCGAGCTGTGCGGCGCGCCGCCGAGGTAGAGCGCCGCTATCGCGGGATCGTCGGCCAGGGTCTTGGCCGGGCCTTCATGTCGGTTGCGGCCTTCCACCAGCACCAGGGCACGGTCGGCGACCTTCAGAGCGGCGCGCACGTTCTGCTCGACCAGCACGATCGCGACGCCCGTATCCCGGATGGTTCGCAGGCGGGCGAAGACGTCGCTGACGAACAAGGGCGACAGGCCGGCCGAGGGCTCGTCGAGCATCAGCACGCGGGGGCTGGCCACCAGGGCCCGGGCCACGGCCAGCATCTGCCGCTGGCCGCCCGACAGGCGCCCGGCCAGCAGCGTGCGGGCGCGGGCGAGGTCGGGGAAAAGGTCGAGCAGTTCCGCCGTGCGGGCACGGCCTCGCGGGCGATCCGGCATCACGTCGCAGGCGATGCGCAGGTTGTCGGCCACGCTCAGGCTGGCGAAGATGTTTTCGGTCTGTGGCACGAAGGCGAGGCCCGCGCGGGGCCTCAGGTGAGCCGGCAGGCCCGTGATGTCGCGGCCGTCGAGCCGCACGGTGCCGCGGCTCACCGGCACCAGGCCCGCAAGCGCCTTCACCAGGGTCGACTTGCCGGCCCCGTTCGGGCCCAGCACGGCCAGGATTTCGCCGGCCGCGACCGCAAGGCTGGCACCGTGTACGATCGGCAGGCCGGGCTCGTAGCCCGCCACCACGGCCTCGGCGGCCAGCAGCGGACGCGCGTCGCTGGTCCCGCTCACGCCGCCCCGGTCCCGAGATAGGCCTCGATGACGCGCGGGTCGCGCACCACGACGGCGGGTGCGCCCTCGCACAGCAGCCGGCCCTCGGCCATGACGAAGACATGGCCGCAGAGGCGGCTGACCAGATCCATGTTGTGCTCGATCAGAAACACCGTGACGCCACGCGCCGCGATGGCGGCGACCTTTTCCATGATGGTTTCGAGCAGGCTCGGATTGACGCCTGCGGCGGGCTCGTCGAGCAGCAGCAAGCGAGGCTGGCCCATCATGACGCGCGCCAGTTCCAGCAGCTTGCGCTGGCCGCCCGACAGCACGCGGGCCGGCGACCCGGCCAGATGGCCAAGCGACACGAAAGCCAGCAACTCGTCCGCGTCGCGGCGCGCCGCCCGTTCGGCTTCGACGACGCGGGCGGGCTGCAGGAAGTTCGGCAGCAATCGCTCACCCGGATGATGTTGCCGGCCCAGCATGACGTTGTCGCGGACCGACAGGGCGCCGAACGGGCGCGGGATCTGAAAGGTGCGGCCGATGCCGAGGGCGGCGCGGCGGTGCGCGGGCCGTCGCTCGATGGATTGGCCTTCGTAGAGGATGCGTCCCTGCGTCGGCGATTGCCGACCGGCCAGCAGGTCGAACAGGGTGGATTTGCCGGCGCCATTCGGGCCGATCAGCCCGGCGATGAGCCCGGGCGGCACGCTCAGCGACAGCTGGTCGACGGCGGCATGGCCGCCGAAGCGCTTGGTCACGGCTTCGACCGCGAGGATCGGGGTGGGGCGCGATGCGGGACGCGGCGCATCGGCGAACAACGTCATGTCTTGACCTTCCTCGGATGGGCGGACCTTATGCGAACTTCCCCGGCAGGCAAGGACATCGCGGCGGATGGAGGACGGTTTCGAGCTGTTCGACCTCAGGGTCGAGGTGATCCTGCCCGACGGAGCGCCGATCTATTGCGGCGCCAGGCCCGGCGATTATTTCGAGCTGAAGGGCGAGATGCTGACGCTGCCGCCGGGGCAGGGGATGTCGATCTATTCGCTCGCGGCCGTGCTGCCGCTCCTGGCCGCCAAGCAGCGCCCGACGCTGCGCGCCGATTGGATGACCAGCGACGCCGAGGTCGCTTGCCCGGACCCCCATTGCGGCAGCCGCCTGCGTATCATCCGCACCGGCACGCGCCGGTTCCGCCATGCCGACACCACCGCCGTGCCGTTGCCGGCCGCCGAGGAGCCTTGATGGACACCACCGACCTGCGCCCCGGCACGACCATCTCCCGGGTGATCCGCGGCAACTGGCAGCTCGCGGGCGGCCATGGCGCCATCGACCGGGCGACCGCGCTCGACGACCTGCTGGCGGCCTTTGATTCGGGTGTCACCACCTTTGATTGCGCCGACATCTACACGGGCGTCGAAGTTTTGCTGGGAGAGTTCCGGCGTCACCTCGCGGCCAAGCGCGGCCGGGAGGCTGCCGATCGCCTGCGGGTGCATACCAAGCTCGTGCCCGACCTCGACCTGCTGCCGCGCCTGAAGCCCGCCGACCTCGAAGCCATCGTCGACCAGTCGCGGCGCCGGCTCGGGGTGGAGCGCCTCGACCTCGTGCAGTTCCATTGGTGGGACATGGCCGTTCCGGGCGCCGTCGAGGCGATGCTGGCGCTCGATGGTTTGCGCCGGGCCGGCAAGCTCAGCCTCGTCGGCGCCACCAACTTCGACACGCCGCAGACCCGGGCCATCCTCGAGGCGGGGGTGCCGCTCGTCAGCATGCAGACCCAATATTCGTTGCTCGACGCCCGGCCCGAGCATGGCCTCGCGGCGCTTTGCCAAAGCCGCGACGTGGCGCTGTTGTGCTACGGCACGGTGGCGGGCGGCTTCCTGAGCGATGCCTGGCTGGGGCGGGCCGAACCCGGCGAGCCGCTCGAGAACCGCTCGCTGACCAAGTACAAGCTGATTATCGAGGATTTCGGGGGCTGGGCCCTGTTCCAGGCGCTGTTGCGCGCCTGCCGAACCATTGCCGACCGGCACGGCAGCGACATCGCCACGGTGGCGAGCCGGGCCGTGCTCGACCGGCCAGGGGTCGCGGCCGTGATCGTGGGCGGCCGCAACGGCGCCCATGTGGCGGCCAATGCGGCGATCGGCGACCTGCGGCTGAGTGCGGAGGATCACGCCGCGCTCGAGGCCGTGCTGGCGCGGCGTACCGGGCCGCTTGGCGACACCTATGCGCTCGAACGCGACCGCACCGGCCGTCACGGCCGCGTCATGAAGTACAATCTCAACAGCGCCGCCTGAAGTGCGTCGGGGTGGAATGCGGCCGTCCGCACGGCGCCTTGCGGCCACATTGCGGCCGTTCTAAACACGCGGCTTCCAGGTTGTCGCACGCGCGATGTGCGACGACGCGTTTCCGGGAACAGCACATGCCCGCCAAGGCCGGACCCTGCGACGCGACGGGTGGACCCGTTCCGTGATCCCGCACGACCCGATCAGGCCAGGCGACCGCCTGCCGCATGCCCGCATCCTGATGTACAGCCACGATACGTTCGGGCTCGGCCATCTGCGGCGCTGTCGTGCCATCGCGCATGCGCTGGTCGAGCGGTTCAAGGGCGTCCACGTTTTGATCGTTTCGGGCTCGTCGATCGCGGGGGCCTTCGAGTTCCGCACTCGTGTCGACTTCCTCAAGGTGCCGAGCATCATCAAGCTGATGAACGGCGAATACACGCCGCTGGCCGACCACACCGACCTGCAGGGGACGCTGGACCTGCGGCGCTCGCTCATTCTCGGAGCGGCCGAATCGTTTCAGCCGGACCTCTTCATCGTCGACAAAGAGCCCCTGGGGCTGCGGGGCGAGCTGGAACCCACCCTGCAGATGCTGCGGGACGCCGGCACGACCCTCGTGCTCGGGCTGCGCGACGTGATGGATTCGCCGCGTTTGCTGGCGGCCGAATGGTCCGGCGCCGATGTGCTGGGCAAGATGGAGGCGCTGTACCATCAGATCTGGGTTTACGGGCCTGAGGATTTCTACGATCCCCTGCAGGGGCTCGACGTATCGGCCGCCCTGCGGGCCCGCCTGCGCTGGACGGGCTTTCTGAAGCGCGAGCTTCCGGCCCCAACGCCCCAGCACGGCATCCTGCCGGCCGATGCCTTGTTGCTGACCACCGGCGGTGGCGGCGACGGCGCCGCGCTGGTGCGCCAAGTGATCGATGCCTACGCGTTGGACGCAAGCCTCACCTGGCCGGTGCTGCTGGTCCTCGGGCCGTTTATGCGGACGGAAGACCGCGAGGAGATCCGCCGCCGCGCCACCAACCTCGCGGCCTTCACGATCATCGATTTCGACAATCGGATGGAAGCCCTGATGGATGCCGCCGCCGGCGTGGTGAGCATGGGCGGCTACAACACCTTCTGCGAGATCCTGTCGTTCGATCGTCGCGCTCTGATCGTGCCGCGCACGCAGCCGCGCGAAGAGCAGCTGCTCCGCGCCCGTCGGGCGGCCGCCCTCGGGCTCGTCGAAATGATCCTGCCCGAGGAAGCCGCCGACCCCGCCAAGATGGCGGCGGCCCTGAAGCGGCTCGCGGTGGCACCGCGACCCTCCGAAACCCGCTACGGCAGTCGCCCGCTCGGCGGCCTGCCGGCCATCTGCGACCTCGTGCAGGATCTGATGGCCGCGCGGCTCGCCGGCCAGCCGGCCGCCGCGCGCTGAACCGCGATGACGGCTCCGATCGTCTTTGTGCTGAAGGGCTATCCGCGCCTGAGCGAAACCTTCATTGCCGAGGAGATCGCCAACCTCGAAGCGGCCGGGATGCCGATCCACATCGTGTCGCTTCGGCACCCGACCGATCGTAAGCGCCACCCCGTACATGCCGCCATCCGGGCGCCCGTCACCTATCTGCCCGAATACCTCCACCATGAACCGCTGCGGGTGTTGCGTGCCGCCTGGCGGCTGCGCGGTGCGCGGACCCTCGGGGCGGTGCTGCGCGGCTTCGGCCGCGATCTCGCCCGTGACCCGACCCGCAACCGGGTGCGGCGGCTCGGCCAGGCGATGGTGCTGGCCGCGGAAGTGCCGGCCCGGCATCTGCACGCGCATTTCATCCATACCCCGGCCAGCGTCGCCGCCTATGCGGCCGCGCTGACGGGCCTGCGCTGGTCGTGCTCGGCCCATGCCAAGGACATCTGGACCACCGCCGAGCGCGAGTTGCGGCACAAGTTGCGGGCCGCGATCTTCACGGTCACCTGCACGGCCGCCGGGCAGGCCCGCCTGCAGGCCTTGGCGCCACCCGGCAAGCCCGTGCGGCTCAGCTACCATGGCCTGAGGCTCGACCGTTTCAGGCCTCTGGCCCTGCCGCGGCCGGATCGGGATGGCACGGATAGCGAAGCGCCCGTGCGGCTGCTCAGCGTCGGCCGCGCCGTCCCGAAGAAAGGCTTCGACCTTCTGCTCGAGGCCCTGGCCCGCCTGCCGCCCGAACGCGCCTGGACCTGGACCCACATCGGCGGCGGGCCCGAGCTCGCGACGCTGCAGCGGCAGGCCGAGACACTCGGCCTCGCGGCACGCCTCCGCTGGCAGGGCCCGCAAGCCCAGGAAGCCGTGCTCGACGCTTATCGGGATGCGGACCTCTTCGTGCTGCCGTGCCGGATCGCGGCCGACGGCGACCGCGATGGCCTGCCGAACGTCCTGGTGGAGGCGCAAAGCCAGGGTCTCGCCTGTGTGTCGACGACCGTGTCGGGCGTGGTCGAGCTGATCGAGGACGATCGCAACGGCCTGCTGGTGCCGCCCGATGCGCCCGAGAGCTTGGCGGTGGCCCTCGCGGCGCTGATCGCCGATCCGCAGCGTCGCAAGCGCCTGGGCCAGGCCGGGCAGCGTCGGGTCGCGGCCGAATTCGATGCTCGATCTGCAACGGCGCGATTGATGGACCTGTTCGCGCCGGTCCTCGGTGATCCGCATGGCTGAGCGGCCGCTGCGGGCGAGCCTTTATGTGCAGCATCTGCTTGGCATCGGCCATCTGGCGCGGACCTTCCGCATCGCGGATGCCCTGGTGGTGGACGGCTGGGACGTCGAGGTGCTGGTCGGCGGCGCTTTGCCGGCCGGTTTTGCGACCGGCCGGGCGCGGATCGTGGCGCTGCCGCCGGTGCGCGCCGCGGCGGGCGGCTTGTCCCGCCTCGTGCATCCCGATGGGCGCCCCTTCGAGGCCGCCGACCAGGCGGCGCGGCGGGATGCATTGCTGGCCCATGTGGTGCGGCATCGGCCGGACGCCTTGCTGATCGAGGCCTTTCCGTTCGGCCGACGGCAGATGCGCTTCGAGCTCATCCCCCTGCTCGAAGCCGTGCGGGCCTGGGCCGTGCCGCCGCGTGTCGCGGCCTCGGTGCGGGACATCCTGCAGGAGAACCACCGGCCCGAGCGGGTGTCCGAAACGGTGGCCACGATCGCGCGCTTCGTTGATTCCGTGCTGGTGCATGGTGATCCGGCCTTGGCGCGGCTCGGCGACAGCTTTCCCGGCGCCGACGCCTTTGCGGACAAGATCGCCTATACGGGCCTCGTGGCGCCGCCGCGGCCTACTCCGGTGCCCATGGCTGACCGCTACGACGTTGTTGTCTCTGTGGGCGGGGGGGCTGTCGGGGCGTCGGTGCTGCGCACCGCGATCGAGGCCCGTGCCCGCAGTGCCGCCGCAGACGCGCGCTGGCTGGTGCTGGCGGGACCGAACGCGTCTTCCGACACCACCGAACTGGCTGGCCCTGGTGTGACAGTGGCCCGCATGGTGCCGGACTTGGCGGCGATGCTGGCAACGGCCCGCCTCTCGATCTCGCAGGCCGGCTACAACACGGTGGCCGACATCCTGGTGGCGGGCTGTCGCGCCGTGCTGGTGCCTTACGCGGAAGATGGCGAAACCGAACAAACCGTCCGGGCGACCATGATGGCGCGGCACGGCCGAGCCATCATGGTGCCGGAGCGGGACCTCGGCGCGGAGACGCTCGCGACCGCCATCGATGCGGCGCTCGAGGCTGCGACTCCGGCATTGAACGCCGACCTCGCGGGCGCCCCAGCCACGGCAAGCCTGCTGCGCCGCATGGTCCGGCCGCAGGGCTGATCGCGACGGCGGCGGCCGTTCCCATCGCGCTCGGCTGCCTATATGGTTCCTCATGCGGCGCTTTGGTGCGCCCAAGAACGGACGCACCATGGAAGCGAGCCTGTTTCGCTACATCTGGCAGCAAACGCGGCGCGAGCAGGCCTGGATCCTGTTCGTCATCCTGGCCTCGATGCCGTTCAACTATCTGATGTTGGACCTGCCCAAATATATCGTGAACGGGCCGATCCAGGCGAAGGGCTTCGAGCGCGCAACCGACACTCAGCATTATTTCCAGGTGCGCGTGCCGGTGCCGCCGGCCATTAACCAGCAGGGTTTCCTCGAACTGCTGCATGGGTTCGACCTGAACCGGATGTCGTCGTTGATCGTGTTGAGCGCGGCCTTCCTGCTGCTCGTCATCGTCAACGGCCTCTTCAAGTTCTACATCAATACCTACAAGGGCCGGCTCGGCGAACGGATGCTGCAGCAGCTGCGCTACGACCTCGTCGACCGGGTGCTGCGCTTTCCGCCGTCCGAGCATCGCCGCATCAAGCCGGCCGAGATCGCCACCATGATCAAGGACGAGGTGGAGCCGCTCGGTGGGTTCATCGGCGACGCCTTCGTGCAGCCCTTCTTCCTGGGCGGCCAGATCATCACGGCGCTGGTGTTCATCCTGACTCAGAACGTCATGCTGGGGCTGATCGCGCTGGGGCTTCTGGCCGTGCAGGGGGTGGTGATCCCGCGCATGCGCCGCAAGCAGCTGGTTCTGGGCCGGCAACGCCAGCTCACGTCGCGGGCCCTCGCCGGTCGCATCGGCGAGATCATCGACGACATGCCGAACATCCTCACCAACGACGTCTCGAACTATCACCGGGCCGATGTCGCGGCCCGGTTGACCACGATCTTCGGCATCCGCTTCGCGCTTTACCAGTGGAAGTTCTTCGTCAAGTTCCTGAACAACCTGCTGGCCCAGATCACACCCTTCCTGTTCTATATGGTGGGTGGCCTGCTGGCGATCGCGGGGCACCTGAACATCGGCCAGCTGGTGGCCGTGATCTCGGCCTATAAGGATCTGCCGTCCCCCGTGAAGGACCTCATCGACTGGGACCAGCAGCGGCTCGACGTCGAGGTGAAATATACCCAGGTGATCGAGCAGTTCTCGGTCGATCCGTCGCTCGACCTGCTGCCGCCGCCCGACTTCGACGGGCCAATTCCGCACCTCGAGGGCGAGGTGGCGTTGTCGGCCGTGACGGTCATCGACACGGCAAGCTCACGCCTGCTCGACAACCTGTCGGTGACGCTGGAGCTCGGGGAGTTCACGGCCATCGACGGCAATGCGACGAGCGGCGGCGAGACGCTGGTCGAAGTGTTGGCCCGGCTGGTGACGCCCGATAGCGGCCGCGTGGCCCTGGCAGGGCGCGACCTGCGCGAATGGCCGTCCGCCATCACGGGGCGTCGCATTTCCGTTGTGGGCGCCGAGCCGTTCTTCCCGCAATCCACCATCACGGATGCGCTGCTCTACGGCTTGCGGCACCGTGTGTTGCGGCCGAGCGGCGACGTGGTCCGCCACAAGATCATCAAATCCGGCACCACGAGCCTCGATTTCGCCGGCGACTGGGTGGATTACGAGGCGGCTGGCGCCACCGGGCCCGAGGATATCAACGACCGACTGCAGGCGGTGCTTACCACGGTAGATCTCGAATCCGATGTCGTCAGCTTCGGGCTCAACCGGTCGCTGGCCGAGCCTTCGGCCGCCGTGCAGCAGGCCTTTGTGGAAGCCCGAACCTCGTTCCGGGCCAAGCTCGACGAGAGCGGAGCCGTGCATCTGGTCGAGCCCTTCGACCCGGACCTTTACAACGCCCAGGCGTCGATCGGCGAGAACCTCGTTTTCGGCATGCCGATCAGCGAGGCCTACGACCTGAAGCGCCTCGGTTCCAACCCGGAGCTGCGCAAGATCCTGGCGGACCTGAAGCTCGACGACTCGCTGTACGGCATGGGTCGAGCCATCGCGTCCACCATCATGGAGCTGTTCCAGGGGCTCGAGCCCGACAACCCGCTGTTCGAACAATTGAGCCTGATGAGTCCGGAAGACTTCCCGGACTATCAGGCGGCGTTGAAGCGCGTCGGCAGCCGCCCGCTCAAGTCGGCGATCGCCGGCGATCAGGCGATCTTCCTCGATCTCGCCTTCAACTACATCGAGCCGCGTGACCGCCTCGGCCTGCTCGACGATGCCTTGATCGAACGGCTGGTGACGGCCCGCAAGGCCTTCCACAAGGCGCTCGGCGAAGATCAGGAGAAGATCGCCTTCTTCCATCCGGACCGCTACATCGCGGCCGGCACCGCGAAGGACAATATCGTGATGGGCCGCGTCGCCTTCGGGATCGCCGAGGCCGAGCATCGGGTGAATGCCCTGCTGCACGACGTGATCGCCGAACGCGGCCTGCGGCCGGAGGTCTTCGAGGCGGGACTCGCCTTCAACATCGGCACGGCCGGCAAGCGGTTGACCGGAAGCCAGCGGCAGAAGCTTGCGATGGGCCGCGCCCTGTTGCGGCGTCCCGATTATCTTCTGGTGCATCGGGGGCTGTCGCAGCTCGATGCGGCCGGGCAGGAGGCCATTCTGGGGCGCGTGCTCGCCCTTGGCCGACCCATGGACGGGCAGGGCTTTGGGGTGCTGTGGAATCTCGAGAACCCGCGGCTCGGGGAGCATTTCGACCGCGTCCTGCATATGGAGGACGGGCGGGTCGGCCGTGAAACGCGGGCGCCGGAACCCGCCACGAGCGAAGAAAGCCAGCACCGCGAAACCCTGAAGATCTCGGCGTGACGCGGGACAGGGCGGCCATGGGGAGGGGCAAGTCGTGAATGCGCTGAAGGAAGACGTCGAAGTGTTGCGGGGCGTACCGATCTTCGCTTCGGTGGATGCGGCCAAACTCAAGCTGTTGGCCTTCGCGTCGCAGCGCTTGGTGTTCGACGAAGGCCAGACCCTGTGCCGCGAGGGGGAGCGGGGTGAACAGGCTTTCGTGATCCTGAACGGGGGCGCCGATGTGTTCGTGCAGGCGGGCGACTGCGACATCCGGGTCGCCAGCGTCGGGCGCAACGATTTCGTGGGAGATATCGCGATCCTCTGCGATACGCCCCGCACCGCCACGGTGCGGGCAAGCTCGCGCTGCGAAACGCTGGCAATCGGCAAGGCACAGCTCATGGGGCTGCTGAAGAGCTTTCCCGAAATGAGTATCGCCATCATGCGGGTGCTGGCCGGGCGGCTCGAACGCACCAACCATGCCTTGGCGGAGGCGCAGCGGCAGGCTCGCGCGGTCTAGCGTTTCTCTGGTTCTGACTAAACCAGACGAACTCAGCATCCCTTCTTGGTGGGCTGCCCGATCGGGCCAAAGGGTTGCCGTTTGGCGCTGACAGCCTCCGGGCTAACCAGCCGCGACGGCGCCGCGGAGCCGGTCGGCCGTTGTCACCGCCACACCTCGGGCGACGCAGCGCTCCAGCATGGCATCGATGAAGGCCCAGGCATCGTCGTCGTGCACGAGGTGGTGGGTCAGGAGGCCGATCGGGCGCCCTGCATCGATCAGGGTGGCGAGCTTGTCGACCAGCTTCGGCAGCCGGTGACAGCGCCGGCCGTTGCGCCAGTCGATGATGTCGAGGCTGCAATTGACGACATCGAGCTTTGGCGTTCCGGCATGTAGGTCCGCAAAGGTCGACAGGCCGCCGAAGCCGAGGTCGGGCAGGTGCGGCACGACCTCCGGCGCGATCCGGTTCCAGGGCGGCACTAGAATGTCGGTATGACGGCCGGCGAACAGGTCGGCCAAGCGGTCGCGCCCCTGCGCAAGGTCGGTCAGGATCGCCTCGAGGGGGCGGTTGCCGCCGAGTTCCGCGGCTCGCTGCAGCAGCCCTGCGTGATTGGTATGAAGAAAGCCGTGCTGGGTCGGCGTCAGCAGCGGCTCGGCCTTCGTGTAGGTGGCGAGATGCCGGTCGGCCGGCGCCGGGATCACGGCCAACAGCACCGGGCAGGCGTGGCGCCGCGCCAGGGCGGTCAGCCGGTCGAGGGCTCGCGTGGTCGTGACGGCGTCGTCGTCGCGCCACCAGAGCGTCACCGTCTTGGACGTGGCTGCCACCCGATCCAAGGCGGCGTCCACCGGTGCCCACACATCATCCATGTCTGCATGCCTTCCCGTGCCGCGCCTCCCGAAGCCCCTTGTCCAGGATGGCGGCGGCCCCGTCCAGCGTACGTTCCGAGGTCACGAAGTGCCGCGCTGCGCCGCCCATGCGGGTTATGGCGTCAGTGTCGTCCAGCAGGCGGCGCACGGCCTGCCCGTAGGCGGCGACCGATGCCTCGGCAATTAGAATGCCGGTGTCGCCGGCCTGGACCACGCTGCCGACGCCCGCCGTATCGAGCGCCACGACCGGCACCCCGGCGGCCTGCGCCTCGAGGTAAGCGAGCCCGAAGGCTTCCCCGAAGCCTGGCCAGACGAAGATGTCGGCTGCGGCAAGCCGAGCCTGCGTGGCATCGCGCCCAAGTTCCCCGTGCCAGGTGATGCGGTCGGCGGAGCAGGCGGCGAAACACGCCTGCACCGCCGCGCGGGCCGGGCCGTCACCCACGACGTCGAGGTGCCAGGCCCGGTCGGTCAGGATGGCGAGGGCTTCGGCCAGGAAGCGGTAGCTGTCGAGCTTATCGCCTGGCCGCATCATCGCGACTGTCACGAGGCGGGCGGGGCCGGGCTGTCGCGGCGTCGATCCTGCCGCCGTGGGGAGGACGTCGATGAACGGTGGCAGCAGCAGCGTGCTGGCGCCCGGCTTCACCAGCGGCAGCAGGCCCAAGCGATCGCGCGGGGTGAAGCAGACATGGAGGTCGGCGGCGCGGCTCGCGGCTTCGGCGGCAGCATGCCAAGCGCCCCAGGTGGCGGCCCGCTTCGGCGCGTGGCTGGCCTCGGCCAGCACATAAGTGCTTCCGAAGTGCTGGGCCAGGGCCGGCCCGATCAGGTCGGGTGCCTTGTAATGGTTGTGGTAGGTGAACCAGAGGTCGGGCGCCTCGCCGGTCCAGGCCGAGGCGACGCGGGCCTGCTCGGCCGTCGCCTCGGCCAGAAGCGCCGCCTGCCCGTCCGGGTCGGGTGTGGGCAGAAAGCTGCGTAGCCCCGACGGTTGCTCCACCACATGGCCGGCTTTGCGCAAGGCTGCGATCAGGGCGCGAGCCATGGTGCGGTCGCCGGAGGGTACGGGATGATCCGGCGCCTTCAGGGGCGCGTAGAAGGCGATCCGCAAGGTAGGCCGGCTGCCCTTAGTGGTAGGGGTCGGCCGCGTCGCGAAGCCCATCCCCCAGGAAGTTGAACGCCAGGATGACCAGGATCACCGGCACCACGGGCAGCATCAGCCAGGGGTAGAGCACCACCACGTTCATGTTCTGCGCCTCGTTCAGCATGACGCCCCAGGAGATCACGGGTGCGCGCAGGCCGAGGCCAAGAAAGCTCAGCGCCGTTTCGCCGAGGATCATGCTCGGGATCGTGATAGTGGCTGAGGCGATCAGATGGCTGATGAAGCCGGGGAGCAGGTGGCGGAACAGCACCCGCGGCGTGCCGGCCCCCATCAACCGTGCGGCCAGCACGTAATCTTCTTCGCGCAACGACAGCAGCTTGGCCCGCACGGCACGCGCCAGCCCCGTCCAGTCCATCAGGCCGAGGATGACCGTGATGCCGAAATAAACCAGCATGGGGCTCCAGGTCACCGGCATCACGGCGCCGAGCGCGAGCCAGAGCGGGATATGCGGGATGGAATGCACGATCTCAATGGCCCGCTGGCTGATCAGGTCGAACCAACCGCCATAATAGCCCGCGAGACCGCCGATCGTGATGCCGAGCAGGAACGAGATCGAGATGCCGATCAAGCCGACCGTCAGCGAGATCCGGGCGCCATAGATCATGCGGGACAGGATGTCGCGACCGAGCCGGTCGCTGCCCAGTAGGAACAATGTGCCGTCCCGTGCGGGGCACATCAGATGCCGATCGGCCGCGATCAGGCCCCAGAAGCGATAGCGATCGCCATGGCAAAAGAAGCGGATGTGCTGAACCTCGGTCCGATCGAGGGCGTAGTCGCGGTTCAGATCCTTCAGATTAAGGGTGAAGTGCTCGCCGTAAACGAATGGCGCAAAGCGACCTTCGTGGAAGAAGTGCATTCGCTGCGGTGGCGACCGAATGAACTCGGTGTTGCGGGTTTGACCGTTATAGGGGGCCAGGAACTCGGAAAACGGAATGGTGCCGTAGAGCACCAGCAGGATAAGCCCGGCCAGCACGGCCAGGCGATGTCGCTTGAACTTCCACCACATCAGGCGCCATTGCGACGCCAGATACACCCGCTCCTGCGCGGGGCTGAGCCGCTGCACCGACTTCACGTCGAAGGGCGCGGTCGAGACGTAATGGGCCAGCGACGAGGGGACGGGCGGCAACGCATTCATCAGCGCGATCCCCCTTGCAGCCGGATGCGCGGATCGAGGAACGCCAGGGCGATGTCCGAGATCAGGACGCCCACGATGGTCAGCGTCGCCAAAAACATCAGGAAGGAGCCTGCGAGATACATGTCCTGGGTCTGCAGGGCGTGCACCAGCAACGGCCCCGTGGTCTGCAAGGACAGAACGATCGCCACCAGCTCGGCACCGGACACCACCGACGGCAGGATGCTGCCGATGTCCGAGATGAAGAAGTTCATCGCCAGCCGGAACGGATATTTCATCAGGGTCCGAAACGGATGCAGACCCTTGGCGCGCGCCGTGGTGACATATTGCTTCTGCAATTCCTCGAGCAGGTTGGCCCGCACGGAGCGGATCATCGCCCCCGTGCCGGCAGTGCCGATGATGATCACCGGGATCCACAGATGGGCCAGGATCGAGCGGAGCTTATCCCAGCTCATCGGCGCGTTGAGGTAGCGCGGGTCCATCAAGCCGCCGATCGACAGACCGAACCAGCTGTTGGCGAAATACATGAACAACAGCGCCAACAGGAAGTGCGGGATCGCGAGGCCCAGCAGACCAAGCGTCGTCAACCCATAGTCGGCCCAGCTATATTGATGGGTGGCCGAATAGATGCCGATCGGAAACGCCACCAGCCACGTGAAGATGATGGTCGAGAACGACACCAGCATGGTCAGGTAGAGACGGTCCCCCACCACGTCGCGCACGGGAAGCTGGTATTCGAACGAATAACCGTAATCGCCATGCAGCAGGCCGGCGACCCACAAGAAGTAGCGCTGCACTGGCGGCTTGTCGAAGCCGTATTCCTTCTTCAGGAAGTCGATGCGGCTCGTATCGGCCTTCTCGCCCTGGGCCTGGATCTCGGCGACATAATTGCTGAAATAATCGCTCGGCGGCAGGTTGATGACCGTGAAGATGATGGCGCTGGTGAAGAACAGCGTCGGGATCATGATCAGGAGGCGACGGGCAAGGTAGCGCAGCACCGGCTCACTCTCCCTTGCGGTCGTACCAGAACGTATCCGGCATATAGAGGCCGAAGAACGAACTGGGCTCGAATGAGAACAAGGCCTTTTCGGGCACGTTGCGCAGATCCTGGTCGACCACCACCGGCTGCTGGGTGCCGTTCAGGATGCCGATCGTGAACACCTGCTGGGCGTTGATGCTCAACATCTGCTCCCAGACGCTTTGCTTCTCGTCGCCATGTTTCGCCATCCGCCATTGCTTCAGCAGGTCAAGCAACTGTTGCGCCTCCGGAATGTCGACCGCCTCGCCCTGTTGGCCGTGCGATTCGAAGTTCAGGCCCCACAAAGGCCATTGAAACTGCGCCTCGGAGGTCGGGGCGAGGGCGTCCGGCTCGAAGACGCGGGTCGGCACGGCATTATCGAGCCCCTGCGCCATCGACATGATCACCTGACCGCTGGTGATGCGCTGACGGAAGGCGTCCCGTGACGAGGGGTGGTTGTAGAGGTGCAGCCCGAGCTTGCTGAAGTCATCGCCCACGAGCTCCAGGATGTCGGTCTCGATCGGATCGCTTCCCGCCGTTTCGACGATGATGTCGGCGCGGCGCCCATCCGGCAGCAGGCGGAAGCCGCTCGTGTCGCGGCGGTCGAGCCCCGCGGCATCGAGCAGCTTGTTGGCTTCGTCGGGATCGTAGTTGGTGTAGGCCTGGGCATATTCGGGCTTGAACAGCGGACTGTCGGGCAGCACCGTATTGCCGCTTTCGCGGGCAAGGCCGAAGAACAGCACGTTGTTGATGTCGTGCCGGTTGATGCCCAGCGACAAGGCGCGACGGAATTGAACATCCCGCAGGATCTTGCGCCACACCAGATCGGCGGCGTTGAGGTTCGGCATCAGCGCGGCCCGCGAGCCATAACCCTGCTGCCAAAGATCCACCCGGTAGTGGTTCACCGTCTCGGCCTGCTTCAGGAAGGTGTAGTCCTCGAAGTTGAGGTAGCGGGCCTGCAGGTCCGCATCGCCGCTCGCCACCTTGGCGGGGATCAGGTTGGTGGTGCCCAGCATCATGGCGATCTTGTCGATATAGGGCAGCTGCCGCCCCGCCTCGTCGACGCGATGGTAGTAGGGATTGCGCTCGAAGACGAAGAAATCGGCCGGCGGTGCGGTGGTGTTACGCCAGGGCTCGAGCGTCGGCAGGTCCGGGTTCTCGGGACGGTATTGACGCGACATGCGCTCGTGCAGCGCGCTCCAATCCTTCACATGCGCGGCCTTCACCTTCTTGGCGAGCTCGTCCTTGTCGGCATAGCGCGGGTTGAACTGCTTCAGGTAATGCGCCGGCATGTAGATATAGAGCGGCTGCGGGCCCGCGAGCGACGGCAGGAAGGCCGGATTCGGCGACGCCCAGGTGTAGCGCACCGTCCAGGGGTCGATGACCTCGAACTTCGGCTTTTCCCCACCGATGGTCAGCCCCATCTCGGGCCCGCTCGGATAAAGCTTGGTGTTGAGCGCCACATCTTCCCAGTAATAGCGGAAGTCCTCGGCCGTGAAGGGCTCGCCGTCGCTCCACCGATGGCCCTTGCGCAGGTGAAAGGTGAAGACCTCGTCGTCCTGAACCTCGAAGCTTTCGAGGATGTCGGCCACGAGCTTCAGTTTCGTGTCGAAGCCCACAAGGCGCGCATAGGAATACAGCGTCACCATGCGCAGGTCGCGCTGGTCGCCCATCAGCATGTGCCAGGTGCCGCCAGGCTTGCCGGGCTCGCGACCCATCGCCTTCAGGTCGACTACGCGGGGATGTTCGGGCAGGCGCGCATCGACCGGCGGCAGCGCGCCGGCGGCGACCTTCGCGGCGAAATAAGGTGTCTCTGTCGCGGCACGGGCCTGAGGCACCAGGAGCATCGCAACCAGAAAGGCGACGAGGCGAACCCTCATGCGACGAGGTCCCGCCGGTCGGCATCGGGGCGGGCCAGCACGAAATGGCCGTCGCCGAGGTTGAGGGGCTGCAGCGATGCGGGGTCGCCGGCATCCTGGAATTGCGGCGCCCAATGGGCCGGGTTCGAGGCTCCGCGCAGGGCCACCGAGGTGAAGTCGAGCGGATGGTCGAGGTCGGGAAACGGCACGGCCTTCAGCAGCGCTTGCGTATAGGGGTGAGCGGGTGCGCGGAACAGCACCTCGCGCGGCGCGATCTCGACGATGCGGCCGTTGGCCAGCACCGCGATGCGTTGCGCGATGTAGTCCACTACCGCGAGGTTGTGGGAGATGAACAGGTAGGTCAGCCCAAGCTCCCGCTGCAGATCCTTCAGCAGGTTGAGCACCTGCGCCTGGACGGACACGTCGAGCGCCGACACCGGCTCGTCGCAGATGATGAGGTCGGGATCGAGCGCCAGGGCCCGGGCGATGCCGATGCGCTGACGCTGGCCGCCCGAAAAGCTGTGCGGGTAACGATTGAGGAAGCGTCGATCGAGCCCGACGGCGCTCATCAGATCGCCGACGCGCTTCAACTGCTCGGAAGGCCGTCCGACATCGTGGATCTCCAGCGGCTCGCGGATGATGTTCAGCACCGTCATGCGGGGTGACAGCGACGAGACGGGATCCTGGAAGATCATCTGGATGGCGGTGCGGAACTTGCGGCCGGCGGCGCCGTGCAGGCCCAGCACGTCGACGGGGCCGCTGCCGTCGTCGAAGCTCACGCTGCCCGAATCGGCCTTGATGGCCCGCATGATCAGCTTGCCGATGCTGGTCTTGCCGCTGCCGCTTTCCCCGACGAGCCCAAGGCACTCGCCGCGTTTGATGTCGAAGGAGATGTCCGCCACCGCCACGGCGCGCTCGGGGCGACGACCCAACAGCCCGGACCGCTTGCCCGGATAGGTCTTGCGCAGGTTGCGGACCGACAACAACGTGGTGCCGAGGCGGGATGTGTCGCCCTTGTCGGAGGCGGCCTTGCGGCGGCTCGCCACCAGCGGCGCCAGGTCGCCACTGGTGTCCCGCAGGGCCACGAGCCGCTCGTTCGGCTTCATGTTGAAATGCGGCAGGGCCGCCAGAAGCGCCTTCAGATAGGGATGCTGCGGACGGCGGAAGATGTCTTCGGCGGTGCCGGCCTCCATGATCTCGCCATGGTAGATCACCACCACCTCGTCGGCCATGTTGGCCACCACGCCGAGGTCGTGGGTGATCAACAGGATCGACATGCCGAGCTCGCGCTGCAGCTGCCGCATCAGGCTCAACACCTGGGCCTGGATGGTGACGTCGAGCGCTGTGGTCGGCTCGTCGGCGATCAAGAGGCCAGGATGGCAGATCAGCGCCATGGCCAGCATGGCGCGCTGACGCAGCCCGCCCGAGAGTTCGAACGGATATTGCTTGTAGCTCCGGTGCGGGTTCTTGAACCCGACCATCTCGAGCATCGCTTCCGTGATGCCGCGGGCCTCGCCGGACTTCACCGGCCGGTGGAGCTGCAGCGCTTCCTCGATCTGGTTGCCGATGGTGTGCACCGGCGATAACGACGACATCGGCTCCTGGAAGATCATGCCGATGCGGCCGCCCCTGAGGTGGCGCATCTCCCGGCCGTCGCGCGGCAGGGTCGCGATGTCGGTTGCCCCGCCGCCGGGCACCGCGGGATCGCAGAACAGGATCTGGCCGCCGGATACGCGGCCCGCCTTGGGCAGCAACCCCATCACGGCCTGGGAGATGACGGTCTTGCCAGAGCCGGATTCCCCCACCAGCGCGACCGTCTTGCCGCGCGGCACCCGGAACGAGACGCCTCGGACCACATCGAGCGCGCCGCGTTGCAGCTGGAAGGTGATCTTCAGGTCGTTGACGCGCAGGATGTCCGCGGTGTCGGTCATGGGGGGCGTCACCTCTCCTGGCCGGCGACTGATGCGCACGTTGAGTGCGCCACCATGCCATGCTTCAAGGCGCGGCACCAGCCAGCGCGACGGCGTCGGGCGGTCGCGTCGCAGAGAGAGGCGCGGCCGCCAAACGGTTGGCTTTCAACTGCCGCGCCGCCATCGTGTAGCCCCCCTCGGCGCCGTCGATGAAATGCACGTGCCCCGGATGGCTCGGCGAAGGGACCACGCAGGTCATCAGGGCGGCGCTCTGCCGGTGCGTGCCGCAATGGGCGACGCCGTCGCGCTCGGCCTCCGTCAGCCGCGCCTCGATGAGCGACGCCTGGTCGGTCGTGCAATCCACCGTCATCATCAGGCCGTCGCCGAACTTGCGGAAATCGGTGTTGTCGAGGATCTCGGCCCGGTAGCGGGCCGGCCGAAAATTCCCGAGCGGCAGGCCGAATCTGACCACGACCGCGGCCACGAGCGTCCGAAGGCCGACAACGATCCTATCGATCATCAAGGGCCGTCCCGGAACGCTCCTGAGGCGCGCCTCAAGCTCCAGCCCCGCCGGCGGCCAGCCCCAGTGCGGCCCTCCCGGCGGCACCGGATTGCCTTGCTGCGTCATCCGCAGCACGTCCTCGACGAGCGTGCGGAACGCTTCGTCGGGCGAGGGGCGCGCCGGTGCGGCGATCAGCGACAGGATCACGCCTTTCCGGCTCGGCATCGCTTCGAAGCGGCACGACAGGCCCGCCAGGTCCGGGCGACCGCCGCGCCGGCGCAACGGCGGCAGCCGGCCGGCCTTCAGCTCGGTCTCGGCCCAGGCGACGCCGCCGCCCGAAAACATCGCATAGGCCATGCTGGCATTGGGCGTGAACCGGGCGATGCGAACGTCCTGACCGGCGGCGCGGATCTGCTCGACCGAGATGACGGCGCCTCGCAGGCTGAGGCCGAGCGCGCTCCCGACCCACTCGACCGCGGTCGAAAGCGTATCCTCGAGCAGCGCCCGTTCGTTTGGCGGCACCGCGCAGGCCATTCCGTCGCCGGTGAATACGTAAGGAAAGTCGAGCGATCCCTTGGCGTTGGCCAGCGATGAGATCACCGCGGCCCCGGCCAGGTTGACGGCCTTGTAGCGGCCTTCGGCGACCGCGGCCGTGGAGGACACAACATCCGCAAGCCCGACCACCCAATCATCGGGCAGCGACCGGTAGGACTGCCGATCGGTGATGCGTTCGAACTCGCGCAACGTCGGCAGGGACGTGTAGAAGGTGTCCATCCTGGATCCGAAGGTGTGGCGTTCTACGGTGCGTTCGCGTCCCATCAAGCCGCGAACGCCGCCCTGAGGCAAGCGGGGCAGGGGAAAACCGCCCAGACTCGGTCGAGAACGCGGTCTGCATGGCTTGCCAAGCCACCATGCTGGCACGAAGTTTGTTTGCCATGTCTCGTTCGAGCGTGAAGGAGTGCCCCCGCAGTGTCATCGTCAGGTCGGTTCTTCGACGAGATGTCGGACGGCGCGGGCAACCCCCGGCACGTCTACAGGCGATTGGCGCAATGGCTGCGCGACGTGCCGCCCGATCTTCTGGCGTCCCGACGCGCCCAGGCCGACCTCCTGTTCCGGCGCATCGGCATCACCTTTGCGGTGTATGGCGACAAGGACGCGACCGAGCGGTTGATCCCCTTCGATCTCGTACCGCGGCTGTTGTCGCGCGCCGAATGGGGCAAGCTTGAGGTGGGGCTGGTGCAGCGCGTGCGTGCGCTGAACCTGTTCCTGGCCGACCTTTACGGCCCGCGCGAGATCATCAAGGCCGGCGTGGTGCCGGCCGATCTGATCTACCGGAACCCCGCCTTCCGGCCCGAGATGGTCAACCTGAAGGTGCCGCACGACGTTTACGTCCACATCGCCGGCATCGACATCGTCCGGGTCGACGATGCCGACTTCTATGTGCTCGAGGACAATGCCCGCACGCCATCGGGTGTGTCCTATATGCTTGAGAACCGCGAAGTGATGATGCGGCTGTTTCCCGAGCTGTTCGGGGCCCATCGCGTCGCCCCGGTCGAGAATTACCCCGACCTGCTGCTGAACTCGCTGCGCAGCGTGGCGCCGCGCCCGGCGGGGCGCGATCCGACCGTCGTGCTGCTGACACCCGGCATGTTCAACTCGGCCTATTACGAGCACTCGTTCCTGGCCGACAAGCTCGGGGTGGAGCTTGTCGAGGGGCGGGACCTGTTCGTCGACAACGATGTGGTGTTCATGCGCACCACGGAAGGCCCGAAGCGGGTCGATGTTATCTATCGCCGCCTCGACGACGACTTTCTCGACCCCTTGGCGTTCCGGTCGGACAGTGCGCTTGGGGTTGCGGGGCTGATGAGCGCCTACCGGGCCGGCAACGTGACGCTCGCCAATGCGGTCGGCACCGGCGTGGCCGACGACAAGGCGATCTACACCTATATGCCGGAGATCATCCGGTTCTACCTTGGTGAGGACGCCATCCTGAAGAATGTGCCCACCCATCGCTGCCGTGAGCCCGAGGCGCTCAGCTATGTGCTGGATCACCTCGACGAACTGGTGGTCAAGGAGGTGAACGGCTCCGGCGGCTACGGCATGCTGGTGGGCCCGCATGCCACCAAGGCGCAGATCGCTGAATTCGCCGCCAAGCTGCGCCAGAACCCGGCGAATTTCATCGCTCAGCCGACGCTGAATCTCAGCACCTGCCCGACCGCCGATGGCCAAACCTCCGGGCCGCGCCATGTCGACCTGCGTCCCTTCGTGCTCACCGGCGCCAGCGGCGTGCGGGTGGTGCCGGGCGGGCTGACGCGCGTCGCCATGCAGGAAGGCTCGCTGGTGGTGAATTCCAGCCAGGGCGGGGGCACCAAGGACACATGGGTGGTTGACGACGTGGAGTTGCCCCGATGACCCTCCAGATCACCGAGACCCCCGAGCTGGCGCTGCAGCGCCCGGCCCGCAAATATACGCTGCTGTCGCGCACGGCCGACAGCCTGTTCTGGCTGGCCCGCTACATGGAGCGGTCGGATTTCCTCGCCCGTACGGTCGAGGCGACGCAGCGGCTCGCGGCCCTGCCGCAGGCCTATAACGAGACCGGCAGCGAATGGGAGGGCGCGCTCGAATCGTCCGGCGCCGTCGATGCCTATCACGCCAAATATCCTGAAACGGAACCCGACCGGGTGGTGGATTTCCTCACCTTCGATCCCGACAACCCGTCCTCGATCCGCAATTGCCTCGAGGCGGCCCGCACCAACGCCCGCTCGATCCGCACGGCGCTGACGGCCGAAATGTGGGATGCCATCAACGGCGCCTATCTGGAGATGAAGCGCTTCGAGCGCGATGCGCCCGCCAAGGGCGAGGAACGCGAGCGCCTCAGCCGCTTTCTCGAATTCGTCAAGCAAACGTCGCTGCATTTCGATGGCGCGGTCATCCGCACCATGTTGCGTGACCCGTCCTTCTGGTTCTGCCGTATCGGCCTGCACATCGAGCGCGCCGACAACACGGCCCGTATCCTCGACGTGAAATACCACGTGCTGCTGCCGGAACATGAGAAGGTCGGCGGCTCGCTTGACTATTTCCAGTGGACCGCGATCCTGCGGGCCGTGTCGGCCGTGACGGCCTATCACTGGGTGTACCGCGCCAACATCAAGCCGTGGCTGGTGGCCGATCTGCTGATCCTGCGCCCCGAAATGCCGCGCTCGCTGATCTCCTGCTACGACAACATCGTGCGTTCGCTCGATTCGATCGCCCAGGCCTATGGCCGCCAGGGCGCGGCTCAGCGCTTGTCGCACAAGACGATGGCGCAGCTCGAGAACGCCTCCATCGAGACGGTCTTCCAGGGTGGCCTGCACGAGTTCATCACCACCTTTCTCGACGACAACAACCAGCTCGGCAGCGCCATCGTGGAGCAGTACCTTGTGTGAGACGGCTTGAAGCGATGCGGCTCCGTCTTCGTCACCAGTTGCGGCTGCGTTTCCCCGAGCCCGTCCGCAATCTCATCGCCGTATTGCGCATGGCCCCGCGCAGCCACGAGGGCCAGCGCGTCACCAACTGGCGCATCGACGTCGACCCCGATTGCCTGCTGAAGGCCGGGGAGGACCATTTCGGCAATCTCGTCCACACCTTGACGCTGCCCGGCACGGTGTCGGAGCTGTCGATCATCGCGCAGGGCGAGCTGACCGCCTTCGACGCCGCCGGCATCGTCCGCGGCTCGGCCGAGCGGTTGCCGGTCGACCTGTACCGGCGCGACACCACCCTGACGGCGCCCGACGAGACCGTGCGGCGCTTTGCCAGCGAGGCCGTGCAGGGGGCCGACAGCCCGATCGGACGCTTGCATCACCTGATGGGCGCCATCCATGAACGGATTGAGGCGACGAGCGAGACGGGCGCGATCCTGCCTGCGGCGCGCAGCTTAGAGGCCGGCCGGGGCACGGCGCGCGAACATGCGCAGCTTTTCGCGACCTGTGCCCGCAGCCTCGGGTTTCCGGCCCGCTGTTCCGCCGGCTATTACCTCGACGACGGCACGGCCTCACGCCGCCACAGCTGGGCCGAGGCTTATGTCGAGGGGCTCGGCTGGGTCGGCTTCGACACCGTTCACGACATCTGCCCGCAGGACCACCATGTGCGGGTCGCGGTGGGGCTCGACGCCGTCGAGGCCGGCACGCTACGCAGCGCCTATGGGGTGGTGCCCGAGGAATCCGTCGAGGTGCGCTGGTTGCTGGGACGCGACCCGGGTCCCTTGGCCGCCACGCCGTCCTGAGGCGCGAACGGGCGGCGGCATTGGGGCTGGCGATGTCGCCTCCGCGCGAGCGGCCGCCGTCGATTAGGCTTTGCTGGGTGTCCCGCCGCTCCCAACATACCGCGGCGTAACCCCTAGGAGATCGCATGAGCGGCACCGTGATCGTCGGAACCGGCCAGGCCGGATTCCAGATCGCCGCATCGCTGCGCCAGGGCGGCTACGCTTCGCCCATCACCATGGTGGGCGACGAGGAGGCGCTGCCCTATGGCCGCCCAGCCTTGTCGAAAGCCTATCTCTTAGGCAAGACGGACGCCGTCGGCCTGGAACTTCGCCCGGCTGCCTTTTTTGCCGACAATGCCGTGACGCTGCGACGCGGCGAGCGGGTTATGGAAATCCGTCCGGACCGGCGTGAAACGCGGCTGAGCTCAGGCGCGACCCTGCCTTACGATCATCTCGTGCTGGCCACGGGTTCGCGGAACCGGCCTCTGCCGGTGCCGGGCGCCGACCTCGCGGGTGTTCATCAGTTGCGTACCCTCGCCGATGCCGACGTGCTGAAGCTGGCGATCAGCCAGATCCGCCGCGTGGTGGTGGTCGGGGCCGGATTCATCGGCTTGGAATTCGCTGCCGTCTGCGCCGCCCGGGGTCTCGCCGTGACGGTGCTCGAAGGCGCGCCCCGGGCGCTCGCGCGGTCGGTGTCGCCCGTAATGGCCGAGGCTCTCGAAGCCACCCACAGGGCGGCCGGCGTGGTGTTCGCGTTCGGTGCCGCGGTACGGGCGATCGTCGGGGAGGGCGGTCGGGTGACGGCGGTCGAAACCGCCGACGGCCAATCCCATCCGGCGGATCTGGTCCTGGTCGGCATTGGCGTCCTGCCCAATCAGGAGCTCGCGGCCGAGGCCGGATTGCCGGTGTCGAACGGCATCGATGTGGATGCAACGCTGGTGACCGCCGATCCGGCCATTTCGGCGGTCGGCGATTGCGCCCGTCACCCGTCGCCGCACGCCCATGAGGGGCGGGTGCGGATCGAGTCGGTGCAGGGGGCCGTCGATGGGGCCCGTTGTGTCGCAGCCCGCCTCAACGGCCAGCCGGTGGCGCATGGCACGGTACCCTGGTTCTGGAGCGACCAGGGGGCCTATAAGCTGCAGATCGCCGGCCTTGCAGCCCCCTTCGATCGCGCCGTCATCCGGGGCGATGCGGCTTCGGGCGCCTTTTCGGTGTTCTGCTTCCGCGACGGGCGCCTCGTCGGGGTCGAGTCGCTCAATCGTCCGGGCGATCACATGGTGGCGCGCCGCCTGCTCGACGGGCCGGCGTCGCTCACGCCGGACCAGGCCGGAGATCCCGGTGTCGACCTCAAGGCCCTGGCCGGATCGCCGCGCAGCCGTGCTTGAGCCCAAGGCCTGAGGTCTTTTCTTCCGTCATTGCGAGGCGACGCAGTCGCCGCGGCAATCCAGCCCGGCGCCGCGACTCTGGATTGCTTCGCGATCGCTCGCAATAACGGGTGCGAGGGCGTCACGAGGCCTGGATGCTGCCCCTCGTCGCCTGAGTTCCAAGCCCGTTGACCCGCATGCGAACCAGGCGCACTCTCGGCCTCATGGCGGCTTCCGGCGATGGGGCCGGCCGACCCAACATGACGCCGAACGGCGCATCCGTCAGGGAGGACGAGCCATGTTTCAGCAGGCATTGGATCAGGTTTCCAAACAGGTCCTGATCCGCGACAGATACGAGAATTTCATCGGCGGGAAATGGGTGGCGCCGTCGGACGGGCGCTACTTCGACAACCCGAGCCCCGTGACCGGCGCCAAGCTGTGCGCGGTACCGCGCTCCGGCGCGGCCGACATCGAACTCGCGCTCGATGCCGCCCACAAGGCCAAGGAAGCCTGGGGCCGCACCGCGCCGGCCGAGCGCGCCCGGATGTTGCATAAGATCGCCGACAAGATGGAGGCGAACCTCGACCTGCTGGCCATGGTGGAGACGCTCGATAACGGCAAGCCGATCCGCGAAACCACGGCGGCCGACATGCCGCTCGCCATCGATCATTGGCGCTATTTCGCGGGTGTGCTGCGAGCCCAGGAAGGCGGCATCTCGGAGATCGACCACGACACGGTCGCCTATCATTTTCACGAGCCGCTCGGGGTGGTGGGTCAGATCATCCCCTGGAACTTCCCCATCCTGATGGCGGTGTGGAAGCTGGCGCCGGCGCTCGCCGCCGGCAATTGCGTGGTGCTGAAGCCGGCCGAACAAACGCCGCTGTCCATCCTGGTGCTGATGGAGCTGATCGCCGACATCCTGCCGGCCGGCGTACTGAACGTCGTCAACGGCTTCGGCATCGAGGCCGGCAAGCCGCTGGCGCAAAGCCGACGCATCGCCAAGATCGCCTTCACGGGCGAGACAACGACGGGGCGCATGATCATGCAATATGCCTCGGACAACCTCATCCCGGTGACGCTGGAACTCGGCGGCAAGTCGCCGAACATCTTCTTTGCCGATGTGCTCGAAGAGGATGATGCTTTCTTCGACAAGGCGCTCGAAGGATTCGCCATGTTCGCCCTCAACCAGGGCGAGGTCTGTACCTGCCCGAGCCGGGCACTGATCCAGGAATCCGTCTACGACCGCTTCATGGAACGGGCGGTAACGCGGGTGAAGGCCATCAAGCAGGGCCATCCGCTCGACATGACGACGATGCTCGGCGCTCAGGCCTCGAACGACCAGCTCGAGAAGATCCTGAGCTATTTCGACATCGGCCGGCAGGAAGGCGCCAAGGTGCTGACGGGCGGCAAGCGGGCGCAGCTCGAAGGCGAACTCAGCCAAGGCTATTACGTCGAGCCGACGATCTTCGAGGGCCACAACAAGATGCGGATCTTCCAGGAGGAGATCTTCGGGCCCGTGGTGTCGGTGACGACCTTCAAGGACGAGGAGGAGGCGCTGGCGCTCGCCAACGACACGCTCTACGGCCTCGGGGCCGGCGTCTGGACCCGCAACGGCACACGCGCCTACCGGTTCGGCCGCGCCATCCAGGCCGGTCGTGTCTGGACCAACTGCTACCATGCTTACCCGGCCCACGCGGCCTTCGGCGGCTACAAGCAATCCGGCATCGGGCGTGAAAACCACAAGATCATGCTCGACCACTACCAGCAGACCAAGAACATGCTGGTCAGCTACTCGCCAAAGGCGCTCGGGTTCTTCTGAGGCAGGCGTCTCCCACCCTGCCGCGTCAATGCGGCAGGGTGGGCCACTGGAGGGTAGGCGATGGTATCCCGCGTCGAGATTACCCCGGCGGCCGCGACCGTCGTGGCGCGCCTGAAGCTGCAGCATGGCGACCTGATGTTTCATCAATCGGGCGGCTGCTGCGACGGTTCTGCGCCCATGTGCTATCCCGTGGGCGATTTCCGGGTCGGCCCGCAGGACGTGTTTCTGGGGGAGGTCGCGGGATGTCGCTTCTTCATCGGGGCGGCGCAGTTCGCTTATTGGGCCCACACCCAGCTTGTTGTCGATGTCGTGCCCGGGCGCGGCTCGGGCTTCTCGGCCGAGGCGCCGGAAGGCGTACGCTTCCTGACCCGCAGCCGCGTCTTCACCGATGACGAAGTCGCCGCGCTCGAAGCCGATGGTCCTCCGGCCCGTGCGGCATAGGGTCCAGAGCGAGAAAATATGAGAGATGCCGGCGGTTTCGCCGTAACCCATGCCGTATCCCGTCGTAGCTCATCAATTGATGGGACCGCGTGACCGACGCGGGGGAGGATGGCCATGACGACGCGACGTTCATTCCTGGGGGTGTTGGCCGGTTCGACGCTGGCTTCCGGCATGACGGCCTGGATCGGCGGGGCGCGAGCCGAGACCTTTCCCCTCACACGCACCGACGCCGAATGGCGCAAGCGCCTGACGTCCGATCAATTCGCGGTGTTGCGTCAGGAAGGCACCGAGCGGCCTTTCACGAGCAAGTTGCTCGACGAACACCGGCACGGCACCTTCACCTGCGCGGGCTGCGATCAGGCCGCCTTTTCGTCCGACACCAAGTTCGACAGCGGCACCGGCTGGCCAAGCTTCTGGAAGCCGCTCGACCATGGCGTCGGCGAAACGCACGATTCCACCTTCGGCATGCAGCGCACGGCCATTCATTGCGCCAATTGCGGCGGCCATCTCGGCCATGTGTTCAACGACGGGCCGAACCCGACCGGGTTGCGCTATTGCATGAATGGCGTCGCGCTCGGCTTCAAGCTCGCCACGGCCTGAGGGCAGCCGAGGCGTCGTTTTTCAGGCATCACACATCCGATCTATCCTATCGACCCGGGCGCCCAGACCTTCATGGTCACGTTCGGCTAACGGCGGAGTTTCGAGACTATGCGCGTCACACCCTTGATCCGGCATGGCCGGCCCGTTCTCCTCGGTGCCGGCATTCTGGCGGCCTGCGCCGCCTTCATGCTGTCGCCGCGCTCCTTTGCCCAGGAAGCGCGTCCGGTGCCGGCCCCCGTCATGGATGAGCCCGCGCACGGCGGCAGTGAGACGGCGATTTTAGCGGGCGGCTGCTTCTGGGGCGTGCAGGGCGTTTATCAGCACCTCAAGGGCGTCAGCAGCGCCGTCTCGGGCTATACAGGTGGCGAGGCCGACACGGCCCATTACGAAGATGTGAGCACCGGCACCACCGGCCACGCGGAATCGGTGAAGATCACTTTCGATCCGCATGTGATCAGCTATGGCCAGATCCTGCAGGTGTATTTCTCGGCCGCCCATGATCCGACCGAGCTGAACTACCAGGGTCCCGATCACGGCACGCAATATCGTTCGGCCGTCTTCCCGACCAGCGACGCGCAGGCCAAGGTGGCGGCTGCCTATGTGGCCCAACTCGACGGCGCCCATACCTTTGGAGCCCCGGTTGTGACCCGGATCGAGTCGGGCCATACCTTCTACCCGGCCGAAGCCCACCACCAGGACTTCCTGAGCCGCAACCCGACTTATCCCTATATCGCCATCAACGACATGCCGAAGGTCGCGGCCGTCAAGACGATGTACCCGGGCCTTTATCGCAGCACTCCGGTGTTGGTGGCCGGCGCCGCCGCGGCCGACTGAGGCTAAACGAAGCGTTCTCCGCGTGGGAACGCCTTGGCGTCTTGCCCAGGTTGATGCGCGTCGTTACACCACTTCGAGCGCCATCGTGCCCGTGACGGTGTCGCCATATTCGGTCACGGCCCGCACCACTACGCGGTGGGTGCCGGCCGGCAGCGTCGCGGGCAGCCGGGCGACCCAGACGTGGCTCGAGGGCTCGGCCTTGATCCACGGCTTCTTGACCGCCTCGTTGCGCTCGAACACGTCTTCCACGAAGGGATCGGGCCGTCGCTTGCG
The DNA here is from genome assembly GCF_033947565.1 of Lichenihabitans sp. Uapishka_5. NCBI lineage: Bacteria > Pseudomonadati > Pseudomonadota > Alphaproteobacteria > Hyphomicrobiales > Lichenihabitantaceae > Lichenihabitans > Lichenihabitans sp. Uapishka_5. Next base: position 23,838 of record NZ_JARPVX010000008.1, on the reverse strand, counting down.
ACTCATCGGCAGAGGCTCCGCCTTTCCGATCTGCATCGTCACCACGGTTTTGGGGCCGCCGTCGAACACATTGGCCACCAGGGTCGCGGCCGGCACGGCCGGGAGGCGAATCGGCGGTTGGATCAGCTGGCCGGGTCGGAAATCGCGCATGACCTCCTTGGCGTCGCCATGTTTGTGGCTCTCGATCGACACCCGGATCTGCCGCCGCTCGGGCTCCTTGGCCGGGACGAAACGCGTTTTGTAGCCACTGCCATCGATAAGTAGCATGTGGAAGCCGTTCGGCGTCCCGTCGCGACTGTCCGCACGGCGACCCCGCGGTGGTCGTAGGGACCGCTCCACCACGAGCCCGACACGGCCGTCATTACATGGTGGTGGTGCGGCACCGGCGAGGGCCACCCCTCGGTCTCCCCGAAATAATGGTGCTCCGTCGTGTGGGTATGGCCCGACAGGCTCAGCGTGTAGCGCCGTCCCTCGAACAAGCGGAACAAGTCCGCCCGGTTGGTGAGGGTGTTCTCCTCTACAGGCTTCAGTTCATCCGCTGGATGCCGCGACCATCGATGTGGGAAGGCCGGGAGCCATTCGGGATGCCGTAGCCGCTGTTGGGGTGGCCAATCGGGCCGGTGTTGAGCGGAATGTAAGGCCGCAGCGGACCGGTGGCATCGACATTGGTGGACAACAACCCTCCGGTGGGCCGCCCCACCGTCGCATAGGACGAGGCCGGCCCATAACCGTTGCCCCCTGTCTGGAGCGCAGTGCCGTTGTAGACGCCCTGCTGGTTGTAGCCGCCGAAGCCGCCCGTTGTGCCAAGTTGATCGCGCGTCGTCGGTACCCCTCCGAGTGGCTGCAGGTTGGTGGTCGCCGTGCTGCCCTGTGGCGGCAGGGTGCTGCCCGAGCCTGACCGGCCGAGGCTGTCCCGGCCCGTCCCGATCCCCGCGCCGCCATAGGCCGACCCGGGTGGGGTTTCATAAGCATTGGCAGTACCGTTGATGGGCCCCCCGATCGGCATCGGCATCCCCGATGGCGACAGGTTGCCCTGCAACGAGCCGGGGTCTCGTGTCGTGCCGCCATAGATCGGCGCGGCGCCTGTCTGCAGGCCCCCCGTGCCGATGCCTGTCGATGGGGCAGGGCCCCCGGCCCCATAGGGCTGGGCGAGGCTCGGCAGCGCGCCGGCGTTGTTGCGCGTTGTTCCGCCCAGAACGGACGGGGGCGGTGCGGGTGCCGCCGGCAGCGCGGTCGGGCCAGGCGGCTTCGGCGGGACTGAGCCCGAAAGGCTGACGCCAGCGGCGTTCGGGCTCAGGCCGGGGCTCGCCGCGCCGCTGCTGTCCGGAACCGCTGGCGCGGTCGGGTCCGTCGTCGCCTGGGCCATCTGCATGAGCAGCGGGGAGGTCCCAAGCAGGCGAGCCGGAGCCGCCTCGGCGGCCGTGCCGCACAGGAGCAGGGCCGCGAACATTGGTCGCGTCCGGAGCTGGATCGTCATTGAACCAATCCTTTCATCATCACCCCTATGGTTCACCGGGCCGATTGGTTCCGGCCGGCGGGCGGCACAGGGCCGCAGCCGGTCCGGGCACCAAAATCGCGACTGGCGACGTTGCCAGTCGTCGGACGGGCGTCGAGGCGCCGTCGGGTTCGGGAGTGTCGCGTGGACGAATCTGTATCCTTGTTGGCGGTGCGGCTGCTGCAGTCCGTCGAGGCCGAAGGCGGCGTGCTCGTCGTGGTGGAATGCGAGCAGAAAGCCGAGTCGTTGGCTCGCTTGGTGTCGCAGCTCGCGCCCGACCATGCTGGTTGTTACCTGCCGGCCTGGGACTGCCTCCCCTATGACCGAGCCCCACCGTCGGCCGATCTCATGGGGCTACGCATGCGGGTTCTGGCCGATGCTGCGGTCCGCTCGCCCGCCTATGTGATCACCACCCCCGAAGCGGCCGTTCAGCGTCTGCCGCCGTGCGGGGCCCTGCCGAAGCCGCTCGTGCTGAAGGTCGGTGCGACGGTGGATCTCGTGGCCTTCGCGCGGGCTTGCACCGCGATCGGCTTCCATCATTCCGACCGTGTGGACGACCCCGGCCAGTTCGCCATCCGGGGCGAGGTGGTCGACATCTTCGCCGCGGTAGCGCGGCCCTATCGCATCGGCATCGAGGCCGGCCGCATCGGGGCGATCCACCGCTATGACCCAGCAACGCAGCGCAGCGTCAGCGAGGTGAGCGCGATCCGCATCGACGCGATGTCGGAGGTGGTGCTGCCCGACACAGACCCGACGCGAGCCGAGGGAATCGAACATCGCTGGCCGGAATACTACGACGGCAGCGAAACGATCTTCGACCTCGTGCCCGATGCCGCGATGCTGATCGAGCCTCAGGCCGCCCGCCGCCTCGACCGCTTGTTCGGGGAGATCGACGACGCGTATCGCGACCGCAAGGCGACCGATGCGGCCTCCGGAAGCGCTGTGACACACATTCTGCCCCCGCAACGCCTTTACCTGGATCGGCAGGCGTGGGACGCCGCCACCAACGCGAGAGCGCGGCCGTTTCCGGACACCGACGGGGGCGACGTTCCCCGGTTCTGCCTGGATGACAAGCCGGGCCAAGCCTTCTCGGCCTATCTGGCCGATGCGATGGCGCAAGGCCAGCGCGTGGTGCTCGGGGCCGCGCGCGAGCGTGAGCTCGTCACCATGGCCAAACAGGCCGAGCGCGCCACCTGCGCCGTGCCGCAGCGGATCGATCGCTGGGCCGACCTCGCCGGCATGGAGGGCGGCTCGGTGGCGCTCATCCGCATCTCGGCCGACCATGGCTTTGTCGACGAGCCGGGCGCGGCCGTGCTGGTGACGGCGGCTGATCTGTTGGGCCATCACGCGCGGGCTCTATCCACCCGGGCAGCCCCGGTGCCGTGGCACCTCGGTGATGGCGACTTCATGGCGGGTGACGTCGTGATCCACCTCGATCACGGCATGGGCATGCTGAAGGACCTCGAGACCGTTCAGGGCGGCGGCGGCCACTACGATGCGGTTCGCCTCCGCTTCGCCGACGATGCCGACCTTCTGGTGCCGGTGGACCAGCTCGACCGCCTTTGGCGTTACGGCGGCGCCGGGGCCTCGGTGACGCTCGATAAGCTCGGCGGCCATGCCTGGCCGAAGCGCCAAGCCCAATTGGCACGCGACATCCAGGCCAGCGCCACAGCCCTCGTGGCGGCCTCGCAAGCGCGTCGCAAGGTGACGGCCCCCAAGATCGTGCCGCCGCGGCGCGACTACGAGCGCTTCGTCGCCGGGTTTGCCTTCGCGCCCACGGCCGACCAGATGCACGCCATCGACGATTGCCTCCGCGACCTCGCCGGCACGCGTCCGATGGATCGTTTGATCGTCGGCGACGTCGGCTTCGGCAAGACCGAGGTGGCGCTCCGTGCCGCCGCCGCGGCCGTGTTGGCCGGGCATCAGGTGGCCATCGTGGCGCCCACGACCGTGCTGGCCCGCCAGCACATGCAATGTTTCCAGCATCGCTTCGCGGCGCTCGGGATCGAGGTGGCGCAGCTGTCGCGCCTCGTGGCCCCGGCGGAGGTGAAGCGCGTCAAGGCGGGCTTGGCCGATGGAACGATCCGCCTCGTCATCGGCACGCAGGCTTTGTGCGATCCGGGCATGGTGTTCAAAGACCTCGGTCTGCTGATCATCGACGAGGAACAGCGTTTCGGGGCGGACGACAAGGCCCAGGTGCGGGTGCTGGGCAGGGGCGTGCACGTGCTGGTGATGACCGCCACGCCGATCCCGCGCACCCTGCAATCGGCATTGGCCGGCCTGCAGGATTTGAGCGTCATCGCCACGCCGCCAGCCCGCCGCCGTCCGATCCGCACGTTGCTGGAACCGTTCGATACGGCGGTGCTGCGCGCGGCCTTGCTGAAGGAAAAAGGGCGCAGCGGCCAAAGCTTCGTCGTTGTGCCGCGGATCGAGGACCTGCTGCCGCTGAGTCGTAGCCTGCAGGGTCTCGTTCCCGAGTTGAGCCTGAAGGTCGCGCATGGTGAGATGCCGGTGGCCGAGATCGACGACACGATGACGGCCTTTGCGGCCGGCGACGGCGACGTGCTGCTGGCCACGAGCATCATCGAAAGCGGGCTCGACGTGCCGCGTGCCAACACGATGGTGATCTGCCGGGCCGACCGCTTCGGCTTGGCGGAGCTGCACCAGATGCGGGGCCGCGTCGGTCGCGGTCGCCACCAGGGCGTCTGCTACCTGATGACGGAACCCGGGCACGATCTGGCTCCAGCCACCGCGCGTCGCCTGGCCACCCTGGCGCGGCTTGACCGCCTCGGCAGCGGCATGGCCATCAGCGCCCAGGATCTCGATGCCCGTGGCGCCGGCGACCTGATCGGCGAGCATCAGGCCGGTCATGGCCATTTGATCGGCCTTGGCCTCTACCAGCACCTGCTGCAGCGCGCCCTGCAGGCGCTCGGCTCGGGGCAAGAAGACGATTGGGTGCCCGAACTCCACCTTGGCGACGCCGGCGCGCTGACCGAAGCCTATATCCCCGAGCCGGAGCTGCGGCTGAACCTTTATGCGCGTCTGGCGCGCGCCAGCGACGCGCATGACCTCGACCTGCTGGTGGAGGAGATCGAGGACCGCTTCGGCCCATTGCCGCCCGAGGCGGCGGCCCTGCTGGCACGGGCGCGGCTACGCTGCCTGTGCCGCAGCCATCGCATCGCCCGGGTCGATGTGGGCCCGAAGGCCATCGCTTTCACGCCCTGCCGCGGCACCCGCCCGGAAGATCTGATCGGGGGCGCGGCGGCACCGCCGAAGGCCCGCATCAGCAAGGGCCGCCTGTTGTTTGATGTGGTTCCGTCCGCCGAAGTGGCGGAACGCCTCGAAATGTCGAGCCACCTGCTGCAGGGCCTCGGCTGATGAGCGACCCTGGAGACGTCGGCGCGGGGCCTGATCCGCATGGCCTCGAGCGCTTCGTCGCTGCGCAAGCCCTGGTGATCGACGAGGTTCTGGACGAGTTGCGGCGTGGTCGGAAGGCGAGCCACTGGATGTGGTTCGTGTTCCCGCAGATTGCGGGACTCGGCCACAGCGCGATGGCCCAGCGCTATGCCATCGCGTCCGCCGCCGAGGCTCGGGCCTATCTGGCGCACCCGGTGCTCGGCCGGCGCCTCTTCGATGCGACCGCGCTGGTGAATGGTCATGCGGGCCGAAGCGCCTCGGCCATCTTCGGTGCGCCCGACGACATCAAGTTCCGATCGAGCATGACCTTGTTCGCGGCCGTGGCGCCGGATCGCGCGCCATTTCAGCGTGCGCTCAGGACCTTCTTCGACGCCCGGCCCGACCCGCAGACGTTGGCGCGTCTTGCCTCGGCTTAAGGTGCACAGCGCATGGCGCATTCGTGTTGAACCGCGGTGCCGATACCGGTGCTGCGGCGTCCGATGGCCCAACATCAATAAACCCGACAGAAATTCTCATCGCCGCCATTGAGTCACCCGCAGCGTGCCCTTATAGGTTGGCTCCACCGCGATGGGGCGTCGCCAAGCGGTAAGGCAGCGGATTTTGATTCCGCCATTCGGAGGTTCGAGTCCTCCCGCCCCAGCGATTTAGCCTGACTCCCGTGTTGCCGCTCACACCAGCGCGGCGTCGAAGCCGTCCGGCACCAGGCCACGTGGGCGGGCGTCGCGTGGCAGATCGGCCGGCAGGAAGCGTCCGGCGCCAAGCGTCGCCGTGACGGTGCCGTCGCGCATGACGACCTGCCCGCGCGCGAGCGTCAGCGTGGGCCAGCCGGTGACTTCGTGGCCCTCGTAGGGCGTGTAGTCGATCGCGTGCTGCATCAGGGCGTTGGTAAGCGTCACCCGCCGTGTGGGGTCCCATAGCACCAGGTCGGCGTCGCTGCCCGGCGCGATCGTGCCCTTACGCGGGTAAAGGCCGAAGCGTTTAGCCGGCGTCGTGGCGGTTAGCCGCACGAAGTCGGTGACCTCGATGCGGCCGCTGGCGACGCCTTCGCTGAACACCAGCGGCAGCCGCGCCGCGAGGCCCGGGATGCCGTTCGGGATGCGGGTGAAGTCGCTGTCGGCGCCGTTCAGCCACTTGCCCGCCTGGCCGCCGAAGCTGAAGCCGCAATGGTCGGACGAGATCACGTCGAGCGTGCCGGCCCGGATCGCGGCCCACAAGCCTTCGGCGTCGCCGGCCTCGCGCGGGCTCGGGCTGCACATGAATTTGGCGCCCTCGCGGCCGGGCCGCGCCATGTCGGCCGCGGTTAGCACGAGATACTGCGGGCAGGTCTCGCCCGTCACTTTCACGCCGCGTGCCCGGGCGCGGGCGATTTCCTCCGCCACCTCGGCGCAGGACACGTGGAAGATGTGGATCGGCTGGTCGACGAGCTCCGCCAGCGCGATGGCCCGGTAGGTCGCCTCGCGCTCGACCAGCTTCGGCCGCGACACCGCATGCGAAGCGGGCTCGGGCCGTCCGGCGCGCAGCAGCGCTTCCGCGCGCCAACGGATCGCCTCGTAGTTCTCGCAATGGACGCACACCGTGGCCCCGACCCGCTTGGCGGCCGCCAGCACGGCGAGGAACTGCCGATCGTCGATGTGCAGCGGATCGTAGGTCAGGAACACTTTCAGGCTACGCACGCCCGCGCCGACGAGCGCCGGCACCTCGCGGTCGAGCACATCCGGGGTGGGGTCGGTAATGATCTGGTGCAGCGCGTAGTCGATGGGCGAGCGTGCCGCGCGGGCTCGATAATCGTCGGCGTGGGCCGCGATGGGCTCGCCCTTGAACTGCGGCGCGAAGGGGATGACGGTCGTTGTGCCGCCCGCAAAGGCCGAGCGCGCGGCGCTCTCGAAACTTTCCTCGTGCACCGAGCCGTCGGCCTCGAGTTGCTCGATATGGCAATGGCTGTCGACGCCGCCCGGCAGCACGAGGCGCCCGGTGGCGTCTATCGCTTCCCGCCCGTCGAGGCCCGTGCCGAGCGTGACGATGCGGCCGTCCACGATGCCGATGTCGGCCACGAAGGTGTCGGAGGCGGTGACGACCGTGCCGCCGCGGATCACGAGGTCGTGGATGTTCATGCGCTTGCTCCTTGGTGGTCGCGCCCCTGCAAGCGGGCCGCCAGTTCGTGCGAGGCCGCTCAGGCGACCTCGATGCCATAGCGCCGCGCCGCAGCCCGGATATGCCGGATCATCGCGGCTTCGGCAGCCGCCGCATCGCCGGCCGTGATGGCGGCGCACACGTCCTCGTGCTCCCGCAACGTGTCGCCGAGCCGGATGCGCAGCGTCATAGGCAGCCGCTGGGTTTCGACCGCGAGGTCGCGCACGGGCTTATACATGCCGGCCAGCACCGGATTGGCGGCCAGCGCGAAGACGAGATCGTGAAAGGCGGCATCGGCCGCCGCCATGCCGGCGATATCGTCCATTGCCAGCGCGCCCCGCATGGCTCCGGTCGCGTCGTCGAGCCGGCTCCCGTCGAGGTCGGAGGCGCGCTGCGCCGCCAGCCGTGCGGCGTAGCCTTCGAGCCCGAGGCGCGCCTCGTAAACGTCGCGCGGGCTGCACCGGTCGGCGAAGCGCCACAACGGCGCCCGGGCGGATCGCGGCGCCACATAGACGCCCGACCCGACCCGCACCCTGACGAGCCCCAGGGCTTCCAGCACCGAGATGGCTTCCCGGAGCGACGGGCGGCTGACGCCGAGCCGTTCCGCAAGGTCGCGTTGCGACGGCAGCCGGTCGCCTGGCTGCAGGCCCCCCTGCAGGATCAGCGCCTGCAGGTGGTCCGATACGGTGCGCGGCACGGGAGCACGTTCACCTGGGGAGGCCGCCGCAACAGGCGGGATAGCGCCGTCACGCATCGCGCCGGACAGACTGCGCCGCTGCCTTATCGGTGCTCATCGTGCCTAACATTTCCCATCGGCGTGGCGATTGTGTCCTGTCGGACCAACAAAGTCAGATTGACGCTACCACGGAATCCAATCACTTTCTATTGGTCAAACCGGTCTTACCAATTGCAGCGATCAGGAGCGATTTCGATGACGATGCTTTCCAAGCGGCACCTGCTCGGCGCGGCGGTGCTGGCGTTCGGGTTCGGGGTGACGGCGCAAGCCCATGCGGCCGACATGAAGGTTGGTGCCAACATCGGCAACGTGCCCTGGGAGTTCCAGGACGCCAAGGGAGAGACCGTCGGCTTCGAGGTCGACCTGATGAAGGAGGTCGGCAAGCGGCTCGGCATGGATGTCAGCTTCGTCAACATCCCGTTCACGGGCTTGTTCGCCGCCGTGCAATCCGGCCAGATCGACGCCGCCGTGTCGTCCATCACCATCACGCCGAAGCGGCTCGCCAGCGTGTCCTTCGCCCAGCCCTATTACGACAGCGACCAATCGCTCACCGTCAAGGCCGATGCCGGTATCACGGACCTGAAGGGCATGAGCGGCAAGCCGGTCGGCGTCGACACCGGCTCGACCGGCGACATGTGGGCCGAGAAGCACAAGGACGAGGCAAAGTTCGCCGACATCCGCCGCTACGAGGGCCTTGCGCCCGCGATGCTCGACCTCGCGGCCGGCCGCATCGACGGCTACGTCAGCGACATTCCGGCGCTGCAATATTACGTCAAGGACAAGCCGGCCTATAAGGTCGTCGAGCGCATTCCGACCGGCGAGAAATATTCGGTGATGTTCGCCAAGAACAGCCCTCTCGCCAACAAGGTGGATGACGTCATCACCACGCTGAAGGGCGAGGGATTCATCGCCGGCCTGCATGAAAAGTGGTTCGGCACCAAGGCGGAGCCGACGACCTCCACGGTGGCCAAGGCCGACATGCCGAAGCTGTGAGGCATCGAGGCCGCGCCGTTTTCTGACGCGACGCGGCCCTCGACGCTTCGATCCCCCATGTCTGTCTTCGACACTTTTCTGAACTGGCCCGTCTTCATCGAGGCCCTGCCGATGCTGCTGCGCGGCCTCGGTATCACGCTTGGCCTCGGGCTCACCGCGATCGGGCTCGGCCTCGCGGGCGGCCTCGTGCTGGTGCTGCTGCGGCTTTACGGCGGTCGGCTGCTCGGCCCGCTGGCGGTCGCCTATATCGATGTGTTCCGCTCCGTGCCGGTGCTGGTGCTGTTGATCGTCATTTATTATGCGCTGCCCTTCGTGGGCCTGCGCTTGTCGCCCTTCTGGGCCGCCACAAGCGCGCTGAGCCTGGTCTCGGCGGCGTATTCGGCCGAGATCCTGCGGGCCGGCATCGAGGGCGTGCCGCGCGGGCAGTTCGAGGCCGCCCGCGCGCTCGGCCTGAACGCCGTGCGTCAAATGACCGACATCATCCTGCCGCAAGCCATCAAGCTGGTCATTCCGCCGCTCACCTCCAACGCCATCAACGTGATGAAGGATACGGCGCTGGCGTCCGTGGTAGCGATGCCGGACCTCCTCAAGCAGGCCACCCAGGCGCAGGCGCTCGCCGCCAATCCGACGCCGCTCATTGGCGCCGCCGTGATCTATGTACTCATGCTGTTGCCTTTCGTGCGCGGGGTCGGCCTGCTCGAGGCCCGGCTCAACCGGCGGGGGCGCTGATGCCGACCATCGTCAGCCTGCGCGGCGTCACCAAGCGCTTCGGCCGCTTTACGGCCCTCGACGACGTCACCTTCGACGTCCAGTCGGGCGAGACCCTGGTGGTGATCGGACCCTCGGGCTCGGGCAAGTCGACGTTGATCCGCTGCATCAACCGGCTGGAGGCCCATGATGCCGGCGCCATCGTGGTGGACGGCTTCACGGTCGGCGACACGCGCCAACTCACCCGCATCCGGGCCGAAACCGGCATGGTGTTCCAGAACTTCAATCTGTTCCCCCATTTGAGCGTGCTGCGCAACGTGGCGCTGGCGCCCGTGCGGGTGCGCGGTCTGTCGTGGCGCGATGCGGAAGATCGCGCACGTAAACTGCTCGAGCGCGTCGGCCTCGCGGCCCATGTAACCAAATATCCGGCGCAGCTCTCCGGCGGACAGCAGCAGCGCGTCGGCATCGCCCGCGCGCTCGCCATGGAGCCCAAGCTGTTGTTGTTCGACGAGCCCACCTCGGCGCTCGACCCCGAGATGGTGGGCGAGGTGCTGGACGTGATGCAGGCCCTGGCCCGCACGGGCGTCACGATGATCGTGGTGACCCATGAAATGGGCTTCGCGCGCCGGGTCGCCGACCGGGTGGTGTTCATGGATCATGGCCGCCTCGTCGAGGAGGGCCCGCCTTCGACGCTGTTCGACGCGCCGCGCGATCCGCGGCTGCGCGGCTTTCTGCAAGCCGTGCTGCCCCATTGAGCGTCCTCGCGCTGCGGCCCGAGCCGCTGGAGCCCGACGCTTTTGCGCCGTTCGGCAGCGTGATCCGCTTCGACGCCGGTCTGGCACGGCCGGTCAACGAGGGCACGGCGCTGCGCGCCGACACGGCGGCGCTGTTCGACACCCGGCCCGGCACCCGACCGCGCCTCGCGCTTTATCGCACCGACGCGCAGGCATGGCCTTTGCGCGTGTCGCTGTTCGAGCGGCATCCCGAGGCGGCGCAAAGCTTCGTGTCGCTCGACGTGGCGCTCTTCCTCGTCGTTGTGGCGCCCCCGGGACACGACGGCAAGCCTGATCGCTTGCGGGCACGCGCCTTCCTGGGCCGCGCCGGCATGGGAATGAGCTACCGCGTCGATCAATGGCACACCCCCATCCTGGCGCTCGGCACGGGCGGCGACCTGCTGATGCTGATGGCCGAGCATGGCGACGCCCGCGATTGCATCGAGCACCGCCTCGACGCCCCCCTCCTGATTCTCGAACCCTGACAGACACACCATGGCCCTCGACCTCGCCTTTGTGCGCAGCCAGTTTCCTGCCCTCGCGGACGGCTTCGCTTATTTCGACAATGCCGGTGGCTCCCTCGTGCTCGGCAACGTGGCCGACCGGGTGCGCGACTACCTGCTCACCACCAGCGTGCAGACGGGCGCCAGCTACCCGCAGTCGCGGCGCGCCGTCGAACGGCTAAGCGAGGCTCGCGCCCGCATCGCCTTGATGCTGAACGCGGCCCGGCCCGAGGAGATCGTTCTCGGTCCCTCGACGACGGTGCTGTTCCAGTGGCTCGCCCACGCCATGGAGGGACAGCTCCAGCCTGGCGACGAGATCGTGGTCACCGATTTCGACCATGAATCGAACATCGGCCCGTGGCGCGCGCTGGAAAAGCGCGGCATCGTCATCAAAACCTGGAGCCTCGATCCCGACACCCTGACGGTCGACCTCGACGCACTCGACCGGCTGATGGGGCCGCGCACGCGGCTCGTCGCCGTGACCCACACCTCGAACATCCTCGGCACGATCAATCCGGTCGCCGAGATCGCCAAGCGGGTTCACGCCCGCGGTGCCGCAATCGCGGTGGATGCCGTCGCCTATGCGCCGCATCGCGCCGTCGACGTGCAGGCCTGGGACGTCGATTACTACGTGTTCAGCTTCTACAAGACCTACGGGCCGCATTTCGCCGTGATGTACGGCAAGCATGATCGGCTGCTCGAGCTCGACGGCCTCTACCATTACTTCTACGGCCGCGACAAAGTGCCTGCGAAGCTCGAGCCCGGCAATGCCAATTACGAGCTCGCCTGGGGCGCTGCCGGCATCGTCGATTACCTCGACGCGCTCGGGGGCGGCACCGGCGACCGGGCCGCGATCACGCGGGCCTTCGATGCCATTGCGGTTCAAGAGGAAAGCCTGTCCGAGCGCCTGCTCGGCTATCTGAACGGGCGGAACGACGTCCGCATCGTCGGCCATCGTGCCGGTGACGCGGCACTGCGGGTGCCGACGATCGCCTTCAAGCTCGATGGCCGACACTCCGACGCGATCGTGCGGGACGTCGACGCCGCGGCGGTTGGCATTCGCTTCGGCGATTTCCATTCCCGCCGCCTCGTCGAACATCTCGGCCTCGCGGCCGACGGCGGCGTCGTGCGGGTGTCGATGGTGCATTACAACACGCTTGAGGAGGTCGACCGTCTCGTCGCGGCCCTCGATCGGGCGCTTCATTGATTGCCGGTCGCGGTTGATGCTGCGAGCGCGGCCCTGCGCGGCGGCTCACAGGGGTTGCTGCTCGCAGACTGTGCAACCTTTGTCGACCCGCCAATCATAACGGCGCTGATGCTTTCCGTTTAGGCAGAGCTCTTGTTGACTCGCCTTTGTGACCTGCCATTCTCAGGCGGCGAGGGGCTTCGTGCCCCTCACATTCTTCGGCCGCAAAGGCCACCGGGCAATCGCGCCCCATGATGCCGCCTCCCAAGCGAGGCTGTGCGTCATGGGGCGTTTTCGTTGGAGCCGCACCCTGAGTGTTCTTCGCCTTGGCATCCTGTTCTCGACCGCCGGCGATACGGCCGCGCTTGGGCGCGACTGCCGCGACGGGGCGCTGCTGGCGCTGGACGAACTCCGGGCCGAGCAGGGATCAGCGCTGGCGATCGAACCCGTGATCGGTGATCCGGGCGGGGTGGGCGACCGCTACATCGCCCTGGCGCGCCGGATGCTGACCGAGGATGGGTGCCGGCACATCGTCGGCACCGTCACGTCGCAATCCCGCAAGGACGTGATCCCGGTGGTCGAGAAGCACGATGCCACGCTGTGGTACGTGTGTCCTTACGAGGGCTTCGAAGCCAATCCGAACGTCGTCTACACCGGAGGCTGTCCCAACCAGCACCTCGTGCCGCTCTTCGCCCACATGCTCCCGGCCTATGGCCGGCGCGTGTTCCTGGCGGGGGCCAACTACGTCTGGGGCTGGGAGATGAACCGGCTCGCCCGCGAGATCGTCACCGAAGCTGGCGGATCAATCGTGGGCGAGCGTTGCTTGCCGATCGCCGAAACCGACGTCGCCGGGCTGGTGGCGGCCGTCGAGGCGCGGCGCCCGGATTTTGTCCTGTCGAACATGCTCGGGCCCGCGAACCACGCTTTTCTCCGGGCCATGCGGGACCTCGGGCGGCGCGACCCGGCGTTTCGGCCGAAGCGCTGCCCCGTGGTAAGCTGCGACCTCACCGAGGCGGAACTGCCCGAGATCGGCGCCGGGGTGGCGGATGGCCAGCTCGCGGCCGCGGCCTTCTTCGAATGCCTCGACACGTCGCAGGCCCGACGCCTCAAGGCGCGGGCGGCGGCACGCTTCGGCGCGACGCGGCGGGTGTCGAGCTACTTCGCCACCGGCTACGCGACCGTGCGGCTGCTGGGCGAGGCGGCGTTGCGTTGCGGCACCGACGATCCCACGCGCCTGCGGGCCGCGCTCGATGGGCCGGAAACCGAGGGTCCCCTCGGCCCGCTCCGCATCGACCCGGCCACCAACCACGCCGCCTTGCCGTTCTGGCTGGGGCGGATTGCCGGCGACGGCTTCGAGGTGATCGGCAGCGGGCCGCGTCGCGCCGCCGACCCCTACCTGACGGGGCCGCGCCCGCTCGTGCCCGAGGCAGGCCGTCCACGCCTGCGGGTCGTGTCATGAGCGGCACCCCGAACTTTCGCGGCCAGCGCGCTGTCGTGCTGCATCGTCCGAGCGAAACCACGGAGCGGCTCGCGCGTCAGTTGACGCTGCTCGGCCTCACTGTGGCGGTGCGCTGGCGACCGCTCGACCACGCCACCGAGGCCGACATCGTGCTGGTCGATGCCGACGAGGGCTGGACCGGTCTGCTGCCGTGGCGGGAGCGCGACAACAAGCCGGTGCCGCTCGTCGCTCTGCTGGCGTCCGAGGCGCCGGGCCGCGTCGCCTGGGCGCTCGACCAGGGCGCCGATGCCCTGCTGGCCAAGCCCGTCACGCCTTCGGCCGTGTATCCTGCGCTCGTCATGGCGACGCGACGGCATGACGAAGCGTGTGCCGCCGCCGCCGTCCTCGGCGAATTGCGCGAACGCCTTCGGCTGCGGCCCCTCGTGTTCGGTGCGGTGGAGGGGCTGCGTGCGGAGCAGGGCTGGACCGAGGAGGAGGCCTATCGGCACCTTCGCGGCGAAGCGATGCGGCATCGGCTGACGCTCGAACAATGCGCCGCCGCGCTGCTGGCGGCCGGCCAGGGTCGGCGCGCATGAGACGCCTCGCGTCGGGCTTGGCCGAGCGGCCCGCCACCCTTCTTGGCCTCGCCATCATCGCGCTCGTGGTGCTGGCGGCGCTGCTGGCACCGTGGCTCGCCCCCTTTGCGCCGGCCGACCAGCCCTTCGACGGCCTCAGCCTCGACGGTGCGCCGCTGGCACCGGGCCCGAAATACTGGCTCGGCACCGACACGCTGGGCCGCGACCTGCTGTCCCGGCTGCTGTTCGGCGCCCGAACCTCGTTGTTGATCGGGCTGGTGGCCAATGGCGTCGCGGTGGCGATCGGCATGCTTGTCGGCATCGTGGCCGGCTATGTCGGCGGCCTCACCGGGGCCGTGTTGATGCGCTTCACCGATCTGATGATGGCCTTCCCGGCGCTGTTGCTCGCCATCGTGCTGGCGGCGCTGCTGCACCCGAGCCTATGGATCGTGGCGCTCGTCATCGCGCTGGTGAACTGGGTGCAGGTCGCCCGCATCGTCTATACGGAAACGCGGGGGCTCGCCGAACGCGACTTCATCCTGGCCGAGCGGTCGCTCGGGGCCGGCAACGTCCGCATCCTGGTCCACCACATCGCGCCGCACCTCATGCCCACCGCGATCGTCTGGGGCACGCTCGGCATCGCCACCACGGTGCTGCTCGAGGCGACGCTGAGCTTCCTCGGTGTCGGCGTGCAGCCGCCGCAGCCCTCCTGGGGCAACATCATCTTCGAGTCTCAAAGCTACTTTCAGGCGGCGCCCTGGCTCGTCTTCATCCCGGGCGCCATCATCCTGGCCACGGCGCTCTCCTTCAACCTCGTCGGCGACGCCCTGCGCGACCTGCTCGATCCGACTCAGCGGGGGCGCGGCTGATGGCGGCCCTGCTGGCCCGCCGGCTCGCCCAGGCGCTCGCGATCCTGTTCGGCGTCGCGCTCGTCACCTTTCTGCTGCTCCACTTCCTACCGGCCGACCCGGCCGCGCTGGTGGCGGGCCGCAGCGCCAATGCGCAGATGATCAGCAACGTGCGCCATCAGCTCGGCCTCGACCTGCCGCTGCCGGTCCAGTTCTGGCACTACCTGTCGGGGCTGCTGCAGGGCGATCTCGGCCGGTCCTATATTCAGCGCAGCCCTGTCGCGACGCTCATCGTTTCACGGATGCCCGCGACGCTGGTGCTGATGGCCGCCGGCATCACGGTCGAGGTGGGGCTCGGGGTGGCGCTCGGCACACTGGCGGCGGTGCGCCGCAACGGTTTTGCCGACCGCCTCGTGATGACGCTCGCCTTTGTGGGCGTGTCATCGCCGCAATTCGTGGTGGCGCTGCTGCTGCTCTACGTCTTCGCGGCTCAACTCGGCTGGTTTCCGATGAGCGGCTTTGGCACCGCACGCCACGTCGTGCTGCCGGCCCTGACGCTCGGGCTGCTGGGCGCCGGCTGGTATGCCCGCATGGTGCGCTCCGCCATGATCGACGTGCTCGCCCAGGATTACGTGCGCACGGCCCGCGCCAAGGGCCTCTCCTGGCGTCGCGTCATCCTGCGTCACGCCCTGCCCAATGCCCTGCTGCCCATCGTGGCGATGATCGGCATCGACATCGGCCAGTTCATGGGGGGCGTCGTGGTGGTCGAGGCGGTCTACGGCTGGCCCGGCATCGGCCAGCTTGCCTGGCAGGCCATCCAGCAGGCCGATGTGCCGATCATCATGGGCGTCACGCTGGTGTCCTCGCTGTTCATTGTCGGCGGCAACCTGCTGGCCGACGCCGCCGCCCCCATCCTCGATCCCCGCATCCGCGGCCGATAATTTCGCTCAAGGGAGTCACAGCAATGCGCAAGAGTTGGTTGACCGCCTCCACCGCCGCCCTGGCGCTGACGGCTGCGCTCGGGGCTTCGCCCGGGATGGCGCAGGACAAGCCCGCCCAGGGCGGCACCATCGTGGTGACCTACAAGGACGATATGGCGACGCTCGACCCGGCCATCGGCTATGATTGGCAGAACTGGTCGATGATCAACGGCCTGTTTTCGCGCCTTGTCGACTACCGCTTCGGCACCACGGAGATCATCCCCTCCTTGGCGAAGTCGTGGACGATCTCGCCCGACGGGCTCACCTATGTCTTCACGCTCGACCCGAAGGCGACGTTCACCAATGGCCGCAAGCTCGTGGCCGCCGACGTCAAATATTCCATCGAGCGGGCCGTGAACCCGAAGACCCAGGGACCGGGCGGCGGCTTCTTCCATTCGGTCGTCGGTCAGGACAAGATGGCCGACGGCTCGGCCACGACGATCTCGGGCATCGAGGCGCCCGACGACGCGACGGTGAAATTCACCTTGTCGCAGCCCGACGCCACCTTTCTCAACGTGCTGGCGCTGAACTTCGCTTCCGTGGTGCCCAAGGAGGCCGCCGACGCTGCTGGCGCCGATTTCGGCAAGCACCCGGTGGGCTCCGGTGCCTTCAAGCTCGATGAATGGGTGCCGGGCCAGCGGCTCGTGTTCAGCCGCAACGCCGCCTATTTCCGCGACCGCCCCCAGATCGACGGTTTTCGGGTCGAGATCGGCCAGGAGCCGCTCGTCGCCATCCTGCGTTTGCAGAAGGGCGAGGTCGATATTGCGGGGGACGGCATCCCGCCCGCCAAATATCTCGAGATCAAGAATTCGCCCGAGGGCAAGGACCAGATCGTCGACCGGGCGCAGTTCGAGACGAGCTACATCACCATCAACACCACGGTGAAGCCGTTCGACGATGTGCGGGTGCGCCAGGCCCTCAACATGGCGATCAACAAGGATCGCATCGTCCGCATCATCAACGGCCGCGCCACGCCGGCCAGCCAGTTGCTGCCGCCGCTGATGCCGGGCTATGACGACGCCTACAAGGGCTATGCCTATGACGTCGCGGGCGCCAAGAAACTCCTGGCCGACGCAGGCCATGCCGATGGCTTCGCCACCACGCTCTTCGCCATGAACACCGACCCAAACCCCCGCATCGCGCAGGCCATCCAGCAGGACCTCGCGGCGGTGGGCATCAAGGCCGAGATCAAGGCCCTGGCGCAGCCCGAGGTGATCGCGGCCGGCGGCAACAAGGAGCAGTCGCCGCTGATCTGGTCGGGCGGCATGGGCTGGATCGCCGACTTCCCCGATCCGTCCGACTTCTACGGGCCGATCCTCGGCTGCGGCGGCGCCGTGACAGGCGGCTGGAACTGGAGCTGGTTCTGCGACAAGGGTTTTGAAGATCGCGCCACCAAGGCCGACGCCATGTCGAAGCCTGAAGACAAGCAGGCGCGCTATAACACCTGGAAGGCGATCTTCACCGACATCCAGGCCAAGCAGGCCCCCTGGGTGCCGGTGTTCAACGAGCGCCGCGTTGTCGCGAAATCGACCCGCATGGGCGGGCCGGACGAGATCTACATCGATCCGACGCGGGTGATCGACTACGAGGCCATCTATGTGAAGCCGTAAGTCTTGCCGTCATCCCGGGGCGGTGCAGCCGAACCCGGAACCGGGAGCCTCATACGGCAGATGCCGAAGCTCCCGGTTCCGGATCTCCGCTTCGTGTCGTCCGGAATGACGGGATCATCCGGTCGACCTGTGCCCTTCATCCCCAACGGCGTCGCCTGCTTGCCCTAAACGACCACGAGGCCATCAATTTGAAACCCTAACCCTCCCCGTCATTCCGGGGCGGCGCAGCCGAACCCGGAACCGGGAGCCTCATACGGCAGATGCCGAGGCTCCCGGTTCCGGATCTCCGCTTCGCTTCGTCCGGAATGACGGGATCACACCGGTCGACCTGTGCTTCCCACCCCTAAGATTTCGCCCGCTCGCCCGGGACCGACCACGAGGCCACCTATGTGGAGCCGTAACCCTCCCCGTTATTCCGGGGCGGCGCAGCCGAACCCGGAACCGGGAGCCCCATGCCTCAGGTGCCAAG